>NZ_JBTEKS010000218.1:0-7658 GCF_054333355.1 Methylomagnum sp.
CCCCCCACTCCCACCCTTCGAGATCGTTTTGACCACCCATCCAGTGGTGGAAATCAGGGTTTCCCCGGCCTCTCGCCTGCCCCCGGCCACTTCCAGCAGGGGCAACGCGGCGGCGACTGGAACCTTCGCAGCGAGGTCGGCCCAAAACCCGGAAAGTATATCGCCTTCGCCCGCGTCATGAGGTCGACCTATCTCAAGGACTCCGCCCGCCACGGAACCGGCCCCCAGCACCAGCGCGGCGGCAAAGGGCGGAGCGCCCATGGGGCTTGCGAGATAAGTCGGCCAAGCTTCGTCATAACACACCAGCAGCATTTCACCGCCCTGGGTCGCCAGCCAAGTCCAACACTCCACCAGCGCCATGGCGAAGGTTTCGTGCCCGGCGGCGAGGGCCGAGGCGGGCAGCGTGCAGCCGTGAACGATGCTCCAATACCCCGCCGCCGTGTTGTGGACCGAGTTGTGAAAAGCCGTCGGGGAAATCAGGCCGTCGGGCTTGGCGAGTTCGATGCAGAGCGCGTCCGTCACTTGAATCTCGCCGCCCACGCAGGCGAACACCGTGGGCAATTGGGCGGGTGAGCGACCGGCCCGGCGGCAGGCTTCCGTGGCGGCGCTGAACGCCAGTTGGGTGGCCTGGCTGGCGCGGCGGCGTAGCGCGGCGGGAATGGCGTTGCGGTCAACGCCGGTGGCGGGGCAGGGCAGTTGCCCGCGCAAGGCTTCATCCGGGGTGGCGACGCCGTAGCCCAATAGGCTCATGTGTTCCATCAACCGGCACCTCCCGCCCGCAGCAGGACGCTGGCGTTGTTGCCGCCGAAGCCGAAGGAATTGCTAAGCGCATGGCGCAACGGCACGTTGAAACGTGGCTCGATCAGCGGGACGACGGGGCAGTCCGGGTCCGGTTCGCAGAGGCCAGCGGTGCCGGGCAAGGCTTGGTTTTCCAGGGCCAACAGGCTCGCGATGGCTTCCACCGCGCCCGCCGCGCCCAGGGTGTGGCCGAGCAAGCCCTTGATGCCGCTGCATGGCACGCCGCCGGGAAATACTTGGGCGATGGCCTTGGCTTCGGCCAGATCATTGAGCGGGGTGGCGGTGGCGTGCAGGTTCAGGTAATCCACGGCTTCGGCGGGGAGGCCCGCGAGCGCCAGCGCCCGTTGCATGGCCGCCGCCGCGCCCGCGCCTTCCGGGTGGGGGGCGCTCATGTGGTGGGCGTCGGAGGATTCGCCCACCGCCAGCAGGTGCGGGCATTCGGCGTGATCCGGGCCGGATTTCTCCAGCAGCAACAGCGCCGCCGCTTCGCCGATGTTGATGCCGCGCCGCCGCCGGTCCAGCGGGGCGCAAGGCTCGGGGGAAATCAGGTCCAGGCTATGAAAGCCCCGCAAGGTCAGTCGGCACAGCGTGTCCACGCCCGCCACCAGCACCGCGTCGCAGACGCCCGCCGCAATCAGCCGGTGCCCCGCGCCCAAGGCTTTGGCGCTGGACGAACACGCGGTGGAAATGGCGTGGCAGGGTCCGCGCAAGGCCAGTTCGTGCCGGAGGAATTCCGCCGTGGCCTGGGCGGTGTGACGCTTGATGAAGTTGAAGCCCTCCGGCATGTGGCCGTGTGCCAGAAAATACTGGTAGGCCGCTTCCGAGTCGTAAATCCCCGAGGTGCTGGTGCCCAACACGAGGCCCACCCGTTTCGCGCCGTGGCGGCGGGCGGCGGCTTCCACGGCGGCGCGGAAATCGCCGGTGTTCAGCGCTTGCAGGGCCAGCCGGGCGTTGCGGCAATCGTAGTCGCGGAGTTCGGGGCGGAGGCTCGGCAGCGGGGAAGCCACCTCGCCCACCAAGGTGGCGAAGGGCAGCGGGAAAAGCTGGATGGGGCGCAGCCGGGTTTGGTTGTCCTGGAGGCTTTGCCAGAGGGCGGCGCTGTCGTCGCCAGCGGCGCTGACGCATTGGTGGGCGGTGATGGCGACGGGAAGCATTGCGATAGGGAGTTGAGGGGGATTATCAGCCAAACCTAATAATCATTCGGTGGAAACCGAAGCCGCCTCCTCGTTGGTCGGCATCACCGGGCCACCGACCGCCTGCTTGTAATTCTTGAACACATAAATCGCCAGCGAATCGGCGATGCGCCGCAGCATGGCGTTGTCGTTGCCGCCGAAGGAATAAGCGCCCGCCATGGCCGATGATTTCGAGTAAAACTCTGGGCTGGCGATGGTTTTGCCGGTTTGCTTGTCGGTGAATTTGGCTTTCATTATGACCGCCGAACTGCCGGACCACGCGCCCGTGAATACCCGTTTGGCACCGCTCACGAATTTCAGCTCGGTGACGGTGGGTTCGATGACCAGGGTCCGGGCGGCGCCGTTCAAGGGCTTTTCATTCCATTGCTGCAAGCGGGTGCCCAGTTTTTCCTGGACATGCTCCCCGATTTTCGCCATGGCTGGTTTTTGTGCCGCCACTTCACCGCTTCCGGCTTGCACCGGCTGGAGTTCGAAGCGATTGAAGTTGGAGAACTTTTCTGAGGGGCTGGGATTGGTATCGGCGGTGGGTTTGATATTGGTGGCACAGCCGGACACGAACGCAGCGAGTAGAAGCAGGGGAATGAATGTGGTTTTGATATTCATGGCGATATTTCCCGTTTTTGTTGTGGTCAGGAGAATTGTATACCTACCGGGCTGGTCTTCGGGTCAGGCTGGCGGGTTGGTTTTGAGCAAGCCATCCCGCTTTTCCCGGATCAACAACGGACACAGCAAAAATCCCAACGCCACGCCCAGCGTCACCCCCGCCGCCATGATGCGTAGCGTCGGATTCTCCGCCAGCCCCAGGGCCGCGAAAGACACCACCGTGGTCAGCATGGACGCGGCGATGGCCTGATAGGTGGCGTGGATGTCGCCGCCGCCATTGTCCAGGAAGAAAATCCCGTAATCCTCGCAGATGGACACCGCCAGCAGCAGGCACATGACGTGCAGGAAGCTCACCGGCTGACCCAGCACGGCCCAGGCGGCGAAGATGGACAGCGCCGCCAGCAGGGCCGGAAACAGGCTGAAAAACGCCCTGCCGGGATGGCGGTAACGCAGCCACAGCAGCCCATAAATCGCCAGCAATCCCCAGCCCAGCATCACCAGCGATTGGTCGCGATAGTGTTGGGCCAAGCCATCCAGCAAATCCTTCTGGCTGAAATAGCGGGCACCCGGAATCCCGGCGATGGCGTCGGCCACGGCGGCGGGCTGATGGGCACCCAGCCAAATCACCAAGGCCACGCCGCCCGGTTGGCGGACAATCTGGCCGGACAGGATTCGCCCGACGCTTCCCGCCAGGCTGGCTTCTGCCGACAGCGGTTCCGGCGACGGGACCAGCGTTCCCAGCTTGTCCACCGCCAGCCCGGAATCCGCCAGCGCTTTCCGCCACGCGGCGCGGAATTGGTCATTCACGGCGCTGGCGTAGATGGCCGCGTTGGCCGCCTGCAACTCTGCCGACGCCAGCCAGGGATAAAGCCCAAAGAACGCCTTCACCCCGCCGGATTCTTTAAGTTTGCCAAGCCGCCGCTCGACCGCTTCGGAGCCGCGCAGGGCGGTTTCCAAGTCCGGGGCGCTGATCAGCACGAAGCGGCCCGGCTCGACCCCGGACAAATGGGCGCGGATGCGCTGGTCCACCCGCTTCAGGTCCGACATATCCATGGCGAGGCTGGAAAGATCGTCCATCCAGCGCATTTGCGGCAGCACCGCGAGTCCGCCGCACAGTCCCGCCGTCAGCAGCAGCGACAGCGCGAGGCGGCGTCGCTGGCAAAAGCCTATCCAGCGGGACAGGCCGGGGAGGCGGGCCTCGCGCAATTGGGTGTTCACCAGCAGGGCCGGCAAGACCCAGCGGGTCAGCGCCAGCGTGGCGAGGATGGCGGCGGCGGAGAACACGGCGATTTGCCGGAAGCCCGGAAACCCGGCGAAGCCCAAGGCCACATAGCCGACGATGGTGGTGAGCGCTCCGATGAAGAGGCTCGGCCAGACTTTCCGCACCGCCACCGTGGCGGACTCGCCCTGATGCTGGGAAGCGTGGGCGAGGACGTGCATGGGGTAATCAATGCTGACGCCGGTGAGGGTCGAACCCAAGGCCAGCGTCAGGCTGTGGACCGTGCCGAACACCAGCGCGGTCGCCAAGGTGCCCACGGCGTAGGACGCGGCCACGATCAGCAACACCCAATGCATGGCCGCGAAGGAGCGGAACAGCGCCAGAAAAATCAGCACCACGGCGACGGTGGACACGGCGGAAACCAGCGCCACATCGCGGCCTATCTGGTCGTGGGCGGTCACGGTGAACACCGGCACGCCGGTCATGGCGAGGCTGAATTCGCCCCCGGACGCGGCGTTCAGGCGGTCGAAGCGGTCCCGGATGGCGGCTTGTAATTGGGATTGGGCGTCCGTGTCCAGGGACGGCGCCTTGGCTTGCAGAACCACGCCGCCGAAGTCGGCGCGGGCGGCGGGCGGCGGGTTCACCCGGTCGCGCAAGCCCCGGAACGCTTGCAGCGACAACAGCAGCGGATCGTGCTTGGCGATGTCCTTGACCAACGCGCCCTGCGGCGACAGCAGCGCCCGCCGCAAGCCTTCCGCCCGGTCCTTGAGCGAGCCGGGGTCGAACAGCCGGTCCCGCTCGGCGTCCGGGTCCAGGCTGTACAAGCGGGCGTGATGGGGCGCGTGGGATTTGACCGCCGCGAGCCAATCATCCGGTGGGCGGTCGGCCAGCCAGACTCGTTCCACGCCGGGTAACGCCGCCAATTCCCGGACCAGGGCGGTGGTGAAGGCTTCCATTCCGTTGGAGAAATCCCCTTTTTTGATCTCCCTCACCCCAGCCCTCTCCCGGTGGGGGAGGGAGCCGGACGGGGCACCATCGGCTTGGTTGTCTATGGTGCCCGGCTTGGGTTCGACGGCGATGAGATAGCGCCGCGACAACTCCCCCGATTGCAGGAAGCCCGCCAGGAAGGCGGCGTCCTCGTTGTCGGTGGCGGTGAAGAAGGTGTTGAGGTCGGTCTCGACCTTGGCGGTCAGGAAGGTCGCCGCCACCAGCAGGGGCAGCAGCAGGAAGAACAGGCGTTTGCGCCAGACCGGGGGCAAGGACACTATTCCCCCGCCGCCTCGGACACCAGTTGCCGCAGCGGCGCTTCCACAGCGGCGCCCTCCCGGCTTTTGTCCAGGCTGTACTCGGTGTCCTCCCCAGTGGGCGGATGGATGGCGATGCGTCGCTGACCCTGAGTTTCGTCCCCGGAAATTTCGATGCGGGTGGCCGGTTCCTCGGCGGCGTCGGTTTTGCCGTCCAGTCGCAGGGTCCAGCGCTGGTCCTTGGATTCGGCGCGGATGTCGTAGTCGGCGGCGAGTTCCTCGGCGCGGCCTTGGATGATCGCCCGGAAGGTGCCGATTTGTTCGGCCATTTCACCGGCGTAGGCGAGGGGCGCGGATTGGCGCTGCTGGTGGGCGGCGTCGTAGTAATACATGCGGTCGCCGGAAATCGCCATGACCACCCGTTCCGGGGCGGTTTGCAATTTCACCAAGGTGCCGTCGGGGGCGGACAACAAATAGCCGGCGCCTCGCCAGGGCTGATCCAGTAATTCCAGGCGGCGGGTCTCCTGATAGCGGAATTCCACCGGGGCGGCCTGGCGGAAACGGTTCAGCAACTCCGTTGCCGACGGGTCGGCCCAGGCGGGCGCCGATAGCGCCGCCAACAATAGTCCGAAAATGATGAAGCCCCGTTTCATCGGCCCAACCCCCGGAACACCTTGTGCCCGTCCCGCGCCATCACTTTGAAGCTCTCCACAGGGCTGGGCATGTCCATATCGGGAAAGCGGCGCGGGCGGTAGAGATATTCCCCAACCGCCAACACGCCCATCAGGACATACACCACCAGCCCGGTGAATAGCGTCCAGGGGCGGCTGTCTGGCAAGGTCGCCAAGCCCGCGCAAATCACCGCGCTGACCACGAAGAGGCCGGTCCACACCCAAGTGAGTTGGCGCAGGTAGTCGGCGATGCCCGGCTGGAATTCCGGGAATTGCAGCCGCACCATGCGCTCGATCAAGGACGGCGGATGGCGCAAGGTGTGGCCGAACAACAGCGCGACGGACAGGTAGACGAAGGCGGGAATCAGCCGGGTGGCGATGTCCTCCGCGAAGAAGGCGCCCAGCAGGCACAGCGCCGCCATCAGTCCGTGGCCGAGGCGGGTGGACCTGGCCCCGGCCCGCACGGCGCGGAAGGCCGTCAGGGTCGCGAATAAAACCAGCACCCACGGCGCCCAGCCCTGCCGGACCAGATAAGCGCCGAGGAAGGGATAAGCGGCGACGGCCAGGACAGTCAGCGGGATTTTGAGGCGGGGTGACACGGCTTAATGGCGGCGGTGGCCCGCCACGAAATCCGCCAGGGCGTTCAGGGAGGCGAAGATTTCGGGGTTGCGGGCGTCGCCGGAGGAGATTTTCACGCCGTAGGTCCGGTCCAGCAGGACGCCGATTTCCAGGGCGTCGATGGAATCCAGCCCGAGGCCGGTGCCGAACAGCGGCGCGGCGGGGTCGATGTCGTCGGGGGTGAGGTCTTCGAGGCGCAGGCCGTCGATCAGCAGGCGTTTCAGTTCGGTGATGAGGTTCTCAGACATACGGGGCTTGCGTTATATGAGGCATCCGGCCCGGCTTCTAAGGTGTGAGCCGGTGATGGATGGCTTGGATCGGATTGGGATTAAGCGCTTTCAGGCCGTCTCATTGTACCGATGAAAGACCGGCTCGGTTTTAAAAACCGAGCCGGTTTATACGAGTTTCATGAAACAAACCCCGAGCTTTTCAGCAGTTCCATCGTCACGCCCGAGCCGCCTTCCGCCGCCTTCTCCCCCAGCAGCAGCCGTTCCATGTAGCGGGCCAGAATATCCACTTCCAGGTTCACCCGGCGACCCGTTTCGGTCTCGCCCAGGGTGGTTTCCTTGAGGGTGTGGGGCACGATGTTGATGCCGAAGCGGGCGCCGTTGACTTCGTTCACGGTCAGGCTGACGCCGTTCACGCAGATGGAGCCTTTCTCGGCGATGTACTTGGCGAGGGCGGGCGGGGCTTCGATGGTGAAGCGCACCGAGCGGGCGTCGCCGTGCTTGTCCACCACCTGGCCCACGCCGTCCACATGGCCGCTGACCAAATGCCCGCCCAGCCGGGTGGTGGGCAAGAGGGCCAGTTCTAGATTGACGCTGGCGCCAGATTTGGCGTCGCCGAGGGTGGTGCGCGACAGGGTTTCTTTCGACACGTCGGCGCAGAAATGGCGGGGGCCGAGCTCCACGGCGGTCAGGCACACGCCGCTGACGGCGATGCTGTCGCCGAGCCTCACGTCGGCCATCGGCAGCTTGCCGGTGTCGATGGTCAGGCGGCAGTCGCCGCCCTTGGGTTCGATGCGGGTGAGGGTGCCTATGGATTGGATGATGCCGGTAAACATGGGGTTCGTTGCGAGCGGTTGATGAATAAATGGTGCGGGGAGGATACGCCATAACGCTAAACGGTGCCTATCCCGGTCTGGACTCCAAAGCTTGGTTTGGAGTAAAGGAGATAGCCGCGTTGGGTGGCGGGTTGAAGCTCGCGCCTACATTGCCCGATAAATCCAATAGCCACCCCAAACCGCCAGCCCGATCCAAACGGCCACGATGACGGCGGCGGCGCTCCGACTGACCGGCTTGCCGTTGGCGAG
>NZ_JBTEKS010000219.1:0-7556 GCF_054333355.1 Methylomagnum sp.
TGAACGTCCGATCCGGGTAGGCATTGATACGGACCTGAATAGCCTGCCCCGGCTTGATCCAGTCCAAATCCTGCTCGAACACGTCGGCCAGCAGCCACACCACGCTCAAATCGGCGAGGCGGAACAGGGTTTCCCCCGGCATGAAGCGCATCCCCTCCACCGTCGGCTTGTCCAGCACCACACCGGACACGGGCGAGCGCAAGGGCAGCGTGTCCAGCGGCGCTTTCCCGTTTTCCAAGCCGCGCAATTCCCCCGGCGCGATGTCCCAGTAGCGCAACCGTTGCAAGGCGCTATCGGCCAACCGTTCGGCGGTGGCGCGGGCCTCCGGGCTGGCCTCCCGCAAAGCCTCCACGCCCTGGCGGGCGATCAAATAATCCTGTTGGGCGCTGAGCAAGTCGGGGCTGTAGATGTCCAGCAGAACTTGGCCGCGTTCCACCTTCTGGCCGGTGGCGTTGACGCGGAGCCGCTGCACCCAGCCCTCGAACTTGGCCGTGACCGCGTGGACCCGCCGCTCGTCCACCTGAATATTGCCCAGGGCACGCACGCTGCGAACCAACTTGCGCGGTGCCAAAACTTCGGTGCGGACGCCCAGCTTCTGGATTTTCTCCGGGGCGATGCTGACCTCCCGCCCGCCCATGGCCTCGCCTTCATAGACCGGCAGGTAATCCATGCCCATTTCGTCCTTCTTGGGCGCGGGTGAGGTGTCAGCCGCCCCCATGGGATGGCGGTAATAGAGGATGCGGCCCGGTTTCCCCGGCGCGGCAGGTTCCTCCGCATAGACCGGCTGATAGTCCATGCCCATCTCGTCCTTGGCGGGGGTGGGCGATATTACCTTGGGGTTCATGGGATGGCGGTAATAGAGGGGCTTCCTGGCTGTCGCGGCGTGTTCGGCGTCGTGCGGCGTGCGACTGTGGATGTAGCGGAATCCGGCGATGCCCGCCGCGACGCCGATGGTCAAAGCGAGGGCCACACCCAGCGACTTACTCATAGCCCACCTCCCCGCCGACCGCCGCCGCCAGTTCCGCCAGGATTTGCTGGGTCCGCGCCAGGGATTGCCAGTACTGCCCCTGGTATTGGAACAAAGTCAATTGCGCCCGCAGCAGGTCGGAGAAATCCGTCCGCCCCACCTGATAGCCCGCCATCAGGGAATCCACCGTCTGCCGGGCCTGCGGCAGGATTTCATGCTCGAACAGCGCCAGCCGCTCTTTGGCGTGCCGGTATTCGGCGCTCTTGGCGGCAATGTCCGCCTCGGCCCGGCGGTGCTCGTCCTGAAGGGCATACTGGGCCTGGAGATACTCGCTCTGGCGCTGGTCCACCGCCCGCGCCTGCTTGTCCCCGGCGTACACCGGCAGGTTCATGCTCAGCCGGAAGCTGAGGAAATCGCTGCGGGTCTGGCCGGTGGGCGTGTTCTGCCGGACGCCGTAGCCCGCGCCCACGGTGAAGTCGGGGTAGAAATCCTTCTCCGCCAAATCGACCCGCGCCTTGGCCGCCTCCAGCATCTTCCGGTGCTGGGCGAACAGGGGCCGGGCTTCGGTGGCTTTGGACAGCAGCATCGCTTCGCTCACGTCGGGCAGTTCCACCCGGGCCTGGGCCGGAATCGCCACCGGGGCATCCGGGGCACGGTTCAGCAGCACGTTGAACTGCGCGGTCTCGCCGTGCCGCATCCCGATGAGTTCCAGCCGCTCGTCCTTCAGCTTGGAAAGCTCCAGTTGGGCCAGTTGCGCGTCCTGCTGGGTGCCCTGCCCGACCCGGTATTTCGACTGGGTGATCTCGACCAGTTGCCGGAAGAACTGCTCCGCCTCGGCGGTCACGTTCAGCGCCCGGTCGTAATAGAACAGCCGCCACCAGCCCTGCTTCACGTCGCGGGCCAGGCGCAGGCGGGCCTCGTCCACCGAATCGGCGGCGGCGAGCGCTTCCTGCTCGGCGATCCGTTGCTGCAAGCCGCGTTTGCCGGGAAACGGGACCGTCTGCGTCAGGCCCAGCTCCAGCATGGTCATGTCCTCCTGGCGGAGATCGAAATTGCGGGTCGGGACGTTCAGGAAATCGACGTTAAAGATGGGGTCCGGCAGGGCACCCGCCTGGGGCGGCACCGCCGCCAGGGCTTCGGCACGGGCCTTGATCTCGGCGAGGCCGGGATTGCCGGCCAGGGCCAGTTCGACCGCCCGCTTGAGGCCGAGATCGGCGTCGGCCGCCCACGGCAGGGACGGGACGGTGGCGAGACAGCCCAGCAACACCGGCCAGATTCGGGCGCGGCGGCGGGACCGGGGATGGATGGCGGAAAACATGGACATTCCTCTCGATGGCGAAACCGCACGGGCGCGCAACACTAAGGCGCCCGTGGCAACAGGGTTCGGCGACGACAGGACGGGCTAATTCAGCAGGACGCGGAACAGATAGATGAGCGGAATCCGCCGACCGGATGGCGGGTCTCCACGCCAAGCGGCTCGAAGGGCTGGCTGGGATTGGAACCAGCCGCCGACGATCCAGACCAGACATAGGATCGCCAGCGGCGGCTCGGGCGATCTGTCGGGATTAGCCGCGAAAACGGGGCCGGATTGGGATTCGAGGCAGGACTTGAACGAACAATCGGGCTTGGAAATGGGCGCCGGGTGCGGCCCGGACGAATCAAGGCAGGCCGTCATCGCGGTGGGGACGGCGCCCCATAACGGCATGACACAGGTGGCGGAGAGCGTCAGCGCCAGCCACGCCAGTACCGCGAGCACGATGCCGC
Source organism: Methylomagnum sp. (assembly GCF_054333355.1). Taxonomy (NCBI): domain Bacteria; kingdom Pseudomonadati; phylum Pseudomonadota; class Gammaproteobacteria; order Methylococcales; family Methylococcaceae; genus Methylomagnum; species Methylomagnum sp. The sequence continues at coordinate 2,732 of NZ_JBTEKS010000219.1, forward strand.
GCAGGTAGGGGCGGTTATGGGGCAGGCGCAGGGTGTTTAACAAGGGGATAACTCGGGAAAACGAATGCTTTGAAGGTAGCACAAAGTGCCGCTGGCATGAAGCGGGCCGGACTTAACGAACCGGCATCGTCCCCGAGCGGGTGCCCGAAGAGCCCGGCGGCACCGCCAAATTCCCCAGGCTTTGTGCCTCCCTCAAAAGAGCCTCACGGTCTACCGCGCCCTTGAAGTTGAAGGGCACCTGCCCCAACGGACCCAGCAAATTAAGGACGTTGAGGTGTCCGGTCACTTGGTAATCCAGGTATTTTTGGTTCTGCAACAGCAGGATTTGTTGCAGGGCACCCAGCGTGTCGGCGGATACCTCCACGTCCAGGGTGGATGTGCCGTGCTTGGCCAAACTCACGGGACTGCGGCTGACGCCGTTGGCCACTGGCCGACCGCTCAGCGCCAGGGCCACATCGGCGCCGTCCAGATTCACCTCCACGTCGTTGGGGTTGTCCACCTTCAAGCGGACCAGGAAGCTCGGCTTGAACAGGTTCAGCTTCTTCACCGCCAATCCAGCCAAGGACACATGGGGTTCCCTGAGATTATCGAGACCATCCGTCAATCCGGCACAACCGGAGACGAGCAGGCATAGCGCAATCAGGGCGGCGGTAGATTTAGAAAATGACGTCATGGGGATGAGGTTTGAAAAAGTGAAAAGCGACTTATTGTACGAGATGCATTAGGGATAACATCTTTTTAGAGACATGTTATCAGGGCAATCGCGCCACGTTGGGCTTTTTCTCGTTTTTTCACGCGGGAGAAAGGACACAAGACTCGTTGCGTGCATGGCGCGATTGTTCTGGCAATGTTATCCCTTTTCTTGCCGTCAGGCACGCCCATGAGACCATCACTGGCTCAGCGCTGCGGTTTAAGCGCCCGTATCTCCCGCTCGGCCTCCAACCAATCCCGGCATTCTTGGCCCGGCGCGAAACCGCGTTTCTCGGCCCGATAATAGGCCGCTTCGGCAATCATCGCGTGCAAATTAAGACTGGCGGACACCGTCGGCGCAAGCACGGTTTGCCAAGTTAGGCCGAACTTCACCAATTGCAGGAAACTCTGCCCCGGCACGTTCCGCAGGCCAATCTCGGCTGGTTTGGCTTCGCGCAGGGTGCCGAACAGCCGATCCCACCAGGAGAACACGGCGCCGTAATTATTATCGTGCTCCCGCCGCTTGGCCGAGTGATGGACCCGGTGCAGGCGCGGCACGATGGTCAGCCATCGCAGCCAGCGCTCGCCCCGGAACGACACATTGGCGTGGTGGAACAGGACGAACAGCGTGATTAGCGCCTCGTTCGCCACCACGGTCGCCGCGTCCACGCCCACCACCACGATGAACAGCCCCTTGACCAGCACCGTCAGGAACACCTCCACGAAGTGCAGCCGAAACGCCGTGGACACATTCATCACCCGGTCGCTGTGGTGGACCTTGTGGAACAGCCACAGCCAGTCGAAGCGATGGTTGGCCCAGTGCCAGAGATACAGGGTCAAGTCGAGCAGGATGAAGGACGCCGCCGCCTTGAGCAGCGGATCGGACAGGCCGCTCAGCAGTCCCCAGTGGGCGTAGCGCTCGGCGATGAACCACAGCGAGGTCACGGACAGCAGCGAGATCAGCGTGTCGTTGAACAGCAGGGTTCCGAAATTCGCCAAATAGGACTGGCGGTAATCGCGGGCGCGATGCTCCCGGCGGGCGAAGCACCCCTCGATGACCAGCAACAGCCCGAACACCGTCAGGATGGCAAGCATTCGCCAATCCTCGGCGGACAGATCGAGTAAGGCCAGATCGGGAACCTGGAATGGAATATGCGCGGTTAATTTGCTGAACATAATTTTCCTCCCTTAGAAAAGGACATGCCCCATCGCGATTTCAGCAAACCCAGAGTGAATTGGGTATGAACCCAGAATCTAAGGATAGGTTCCCCGTTGACAATAGCAACTAAAACTTATTGATTGTTTCAATTATGGAAACCTTATGGGTTGGGCGGGGCGCTCAATCCACCGGCTGTCTTCCTCACCAGCGCCCAAATCGCCTTCTCCAGCCCCTCCACACTCACCACCAACCCAAACTGCACCCGCGCCCGCGCCAAATTCTGGCCCGGCCAATCCACCTTGAAATACACATCCCCCGCCAAGTGGTCGGTCAGAAACCGCAGGCCCAACTCAAACGGCAACAACCGGATGGCGGCGTAGAGATAATCCCAATCGGCGGCGGACAGAAAACCACTCGCCTCGGCGGCGTAGCCCCAGAGGATGGCGCGGCACACCTCCAAATCGAACACGGGCGCTTCCGCCGCCTGCTCCCCGCGCCGATTACAGCAGGACCTAAGGCAATCGCCCAAATCGTAATGAATCAAGCCCGGCTTCACCGTATCCAGGTCAATCAGGCTCACGGCCCGGCGCCCGGACTGGTCGAACAACACATTGTCCAGCTTCGGGTCGCCATGGATGACCCGGAGCTTGAGCTCATCCCGCGCCTTCGCATCCTCAAGCACACCCACCATGGCGCGGCGGGTCTCGACGAAATCCAGCGCCGCCCGCAACTCCGCTGAATCCGGTGCCCGGCGCGGACGGGTGGCGATGGCGTCGAAGCGGGCCAAGTAGGCCGGGGCGATGTGGAAGCCCGGCAAGGTGTCGCGCAGCGCGCCGGGGTTCAGCCCGTTCGCCAAGGCATGGAAGCGGCCCAGGGCGCGGCCCACCTGCTCCGCCTGCCCTTCATTCGCCAAGCGGTCCAGGCCGCGGGTTCCATCAATGAAACTTAACGAGCGCCAGTAATCGCCCGCCCCGTCCCGGTGGAAATCGCCGCCCGCACGGGTCGGGATGATGTCTGGCAAGCGCCAGCCGGATGGATCGACCGGCCGCCGCCGGGCATGGTCGGACAAGGCGCGGAGATTCGCCATCACGGCGGGCGGGTCGGGGAAGACGCGGGCGTTGATCCGCTGCAACACGAAGCGGCGAGCGGCGTCGGAAACCAGATAGGTGTCGTTGATGAGCCCGCGCCCCAGGGGTTCGACGCGCAGGACAACCCCATCTGCGAACTCGGCGGCGGCGCGGATGGCGGTTTCAGGGATGGGCATGGGCTGGATCTAAGGGATGGGCTTGCCGGACTTCAGGCCCAGCTTTTCGCGGGTGGCTTCCTTGGCCCTTTCGGTCTTCCGCAGCAGGACGTACACGGCCCCTGCCCCGCCGTGCCATTTCTGGGCGCTGTGGAAGGCCATGATTTCCGGGAACATCGGCAGCCAGCGGGCCAGGAAGCTTTTCAGCAGCGGCACGCCGTCCTTGTTGTTGCGGCCCTTGCCGTGGCTGATGAGGGCCGAGCGGATGTCGTGCCGCAGGCAGTCCTGAACGAAGCGGTAAACCTCGTGCCGGGCCTGCTCGATGGTGAGTCCGTGCAGGTCCAGGGTGGCCTCGATGTCGTAGCCGCCCCGCTGCAAGCGCCGGAACACGCCCTCTTGAATGCCGCCCCGCTTGAATTGGATGACCGCCTCCGGATGGACATAATCGACGAAGGCCGTGGGGAGCTGGTTGGCGTCGAAGTTGCCGGTTTTTTGCGCCGACTCCCGCCGGTAAATCTGACCCGGCGTGGGCCGCGCACTGCCGCCGACAATCAAGGTTCCGCCCCTGTGGGACAGGGGCCGCACGTCGGCCATTTCTTGCTGAAAAAGTTCGTATTCCTCGTCGCTCATGGCATTCACCTGGGTCAACGCCGGATCCCTGGCGGGTGTGGAAAGTAATGGTTGGCGAGGATAACAAACTTTGAATTGATGCGGGCCACTGGGGTGGGAGCGGTTTCCAACCGCGACCGAGACCAAAAATCGCGGTTAAAAACCGCCCCCACGTTTTCACCGATCCAACCGCAAATCCCGCAGCAAATCCTTCAACAGCCGCTCCTCCGGGGCCGAAATCCGCCGTCCCGGTCGGCCACCGTCAACGGCGCGGGCCGCCATGGCGACCTCCACACAAATCTCGTACAAATGGCTGCGCTTGTCCCAGTGAGCCGGGGCCACCAACTCACTCACAATGAAGTTGGCAAGCCGGGTCAGCTCACCGCGCTTGCGGGGGTTGTGGCCCACCGAGGCGTCGAGGAAGGGTTGCAGGAACCGCCGCACCCGCTCGCTGGTGATTTCCGGCACGTCCACCCCCACCAGATCGACGAAGCGGTCGGCGTAATGCAGCAGGGTTTCGGCCTCTTGCCGCTGGCAATGCCCATCGGCCCACATGACTTCAACCACCGGCAGCAGCCATAAGAATTGGAAATCGACGTAATCCAAGGCCAGTCCGAAGGACAGGCAGCGGGTGGCGATGAATTCTTCGCGGTGCGGCATGGGGCGGGACTCGTTGGGCTGTGGCGGAGATTGTCAGTGTAACGGGGGTGGCTCCATCACTGTTGGATTGAGGCTGTGACGGCGCGCTGCCTGGAGTCCAAACTTTAGTTTGGACGAGACTTCAGTGGCTTATGGTCCTGTCCAAACTGAAGTTCGGACTCCAGGTTGGCAGGACTCAATGGCTACAGGGGAAATCAGCCGAACCCCTCCATCACATACGCCTCGATGTCATCCACGAGCAACTCGGAAATCGCCAAGCCCCGCACCGAGACACCGGCCTCGTGGACCGAATCGGCCCGGCCCGACATAAGGGGATGCCAGGCCGGCAGGGGCTTGCCCTCGTACAGCAGCCGGTAGGCGCAGGTGGATGGCAGCCAGTGGAATTGGGTGAAGTCTTGGCGGAGGCCGAGGCAATCCGGCACCAGCTTGCTGCGCTTGCGGTATTTGGTGCAGCGGCAGGCGTC
>NZ_JBTEKS010000220.1:0-7534 GCF_054333355.1 Methylomagnum sp.
GTAAGGTGCTGCTAATGCTGACACAGGCAATAGCAAAATCATGGGCTTACATAACCTGATTTCGCCAACTCGGTAAACCACTTTGAAATGGCTGGCCTGATCCTCCCCGGCGTCGGGCTAAAACCCGACCTACATCACACCTACTATCAAGGTGAAAATGCGCTTAGATCAAATGGGCCACTTTGAGCAGGACGCCAATAATGAGCGTGCTTTGCAACAGGCCGACGCCCACCACCCAGCGGATCGGGTCGGCGCGGGTCTCGGCGATTTTCACCTCCACCGTGCGGATTTCCTTTTGTAGCCGCAGTTCTACCTCTTTGATTTCGAGCCGGACGCCCTCGATCTCCTTTTGCAGGCGCAACTCACTCTCACGCACATGGCCCTGGGTGGCGATTTCCTTGAGGTGGGGATAGCGCTCTTCCAATTGGCCGAACGCTTCGGCGATGACTTTCGCCTTGGTGCGCTCGTCGGGCGCCTCGGTCAGTTGTTCATAGATGTGAAGAGCGGTGACGCCCATGGCGGAGTGTCCGTTGGTAGGATGGGGCGGCAGTATAGCACCGGGGTTAAAGCTGCCGTCGTCGTCCAAGTTGAGGCCCGAAACAGGCTCTTTAGGCTACAAGGCCAGCCTAACGCGGGGCTTCCAAATCAGCCGGGCAGCTTCACCGTTGCCACCACCGTGTTCCCATCGCCCAGATAGGTCACGGTATCGAAACTCTGCTTGCAAGCCAGGGCGATGCCCCGCCCGTTGGGATCAAAAAGCCTTTCGGGGTCGAAGTCCAGATACTTTTCCCACTGGAACCCGTGGCCTTGGTCCCGGATGGTGAAGCTCAACCCATCGGGCTGGCGGTCGAACATCACCTCGACGGTTTTATCCCGGTTCTCTGGCAGGGCCAGCCGCCGCTCGCATTCCTTGAGGAAAGCGTCGGCGAAAATCAGTTCGGTCTTCTCCTGATAGGAGATGCCCAGATTGCCGTGTTCCACCGCGTTAATCATCAGCTCCTGCAAGCCAAGAATGACCTTGCGCGGCTCCGGGCACACCTTGGCGAGACCGCTCGCCAGTATTTGTGCTTCCGCCAGGGTGCGGAAGCGGAGTCGGCCCGACTCGAAGAACAGCAGCGTCCGCTCCACTTTCTCCACGTCCTCCTGCATCTTCCGCAACTCGCGGTAATGGGTCACGGCGGAGTTGACGATGGCCAGCAAGACATTGGGCTGAAACGGCTTGGTGAGATAGTAATAGGCCCCGCTGCTGAGGCCCTCTTGGATGCTGTCGGCGTCGCTGGCGGCGGTCTCCAGCACCACGGGGATTTGGCTGAGTTGGGGCGTGGACTTGAGCAGCCGCAACAACTCCACCCCGCCCATCCCCGGCAGTTCCCGATCCAGCAGGATGGTCTCGAAACGATGGCCACCGCGCCGCAGCAGGGACCAGGCGGTTTCCGCGTCGGTCACCACCGTGGCCTTGATGCTTTGCGAATCGAGGATCTCCGTGATGATGGTGGCGATGATTTCTTCGTCCTCGACCAGCAGGATGTGCGAACGCGCCATGTTGGGGGTTCTCGGATGGCTATGTGTGTGGATGCAAACCGTCAATTAAATAGGACTTACGCATCGCGCTCCCTCTACCTCTGGGCGGGGGGACGAATCGCGTTTCTGCATACGTCCTATTCAGCGTAAAGCTTAGTAAAGCCTGACGGGAAACGTCACGGGTTTTTATGGATTTACCCCTTTCGATGGCTGGTAAGTCCACGCATTGCGGCTCCGCCCCGCCATCGCCGACGATAAGTCCGCCAAGGGCAACGCCCCGCCTGGCCAAGCATCGCGCCCCGATCCAGGCAGCTTGGCCTTGGGGCCGCCCGCAGGATCGCCAACATCGACGCAAAAGGACAAGCATGGACACCAATCAACCGGATCCCCCAAGCGACAGCGGAACTCGCGGTCCAGCACAACGCCCGCCCGGCGGCGTCTCGGCGACGCGCCGGAAGCTCGTCAAAAGCAGCGCCTTCGCCCCGCCGGTCATCCTGACCTTGCGCAGTGGCTCGGTCATGGCCCAGGCCAGCGCCGCCACCTGTCTGGTGACCAGTCAGGCGGCCGCGCAGGAAAAGGCCAGCGCTGACCCAGAATTCGAGGCCGCTTCCGCCGAGGATGGCTTCCTAAGGTCGCGGGTCTTGGTCCGCGAGGCGCGGCGGGTCCGCAAGAAGAATGGAAAATACCGGTTATGGGGCAAGAGAAGTTACAAGGTCTATGTCCACCAGGGCAACACCGGCAAGCCATGGACGAGCCTACGGCCCGGCAAGCTGGGTAAGAAGTTCAAGCTGGAGGACGAAAGCAAGGACATCGAAGTTTACGACGCCAGAGGCGCGACCATGGTGCTGAACGGCAGGCTCATGCACCGCCGGGGTTATCCCATGCGGCGGTTCGTCGGCATTCAGGAACAAGAGTTCTACGGCCTGGTTCAGACCGACAAGAATGGCGAGGTGCTGGTCGATCCCGAAACCAAGGAAGCGATGGTGGGCGCGGTGGTCGATCCCGCCGAAACGGCGCAAAGCCAGAACGTGTCGGCCTCCTGCTGGGCCTCCTTGGGCGTGACGTCCAGCACGGAAATTTGAGTCGCCTAGCTCCTTCGCCGCCGCCCATGCCGCCGGATAATCTCCCGGTGTTGAAACATCCGCCGCGCTGAATCTGGCGCGGCCTTCCCAAACAGTCTCCCAATTCCCCACCCAATCCGAGCCGGAGCGCGAAGGCCGATGTTCGCCTTGTTCCTGCGTTCGCGTAAGGCCAGCCTCGTTCCTCAAGTCCCGCCATCGCCGCGCCTCGTTTTTCCCATCCAGTCGGGCCAATCTCCGGCCACCAATCCGCTTGTCATCGTTTCGTAATATTCCCGTAATTTTTCAGTAATCATTCTGAAATATATTCGTAGCGCGTTTGCAATGCGGGGCTGTTGTCATGCCGATAGCTAATCCGCGCATGGAAAAGCGCCCGCCAGGGCGATCCGGTCACGGCCACCAAACTGGCCGTCAACCGATTCGAGCCACCCCGCCACCGTGACGACGGCTCAATTTCGCGCACTTTTATATGGAGCAGGGATTTTTTTATGATTCGCCACGCACTTTCCCTCGGCACGCTCGGCCTGCTGGGCTGCGCGTCTTTTTCGGCCCAGGCACTGGAGTTGTACGTAGACACCAAGACCCAGCAGGTCTACACGACCCCCGGCAAGAACCGCGTCCGGCTGGGCGAGTTTCAGCGGGTGGATGATACGGCCCCCAAGGCCTCGCCCGCCGAGATCAAGGAACTCGAATCCAGCCTCGACAAGAAGAAGGCCGAACTCGAAGCCGTCGAGGCCCGCCTGGATAGAAAACAAGCCAGCCTCAAGACGGTCGAGCAGAAAATCGACAAAGTGGCGCAGGCGCGGCCCTCCAGCGACCCGGCCCCCGCTGGCTGGTTCGACCGCGTCAGCCTGCGCGGCTACACCCAATTCCGCTATAGCCAGCCGTTGTCCGGGGACAATGTCGATCTGGCCTCGCCGGGCGACCGCTCCATCCAGAACAACCAGAATCTCTTCATCCGCCGCGCCCGGCTCATCATTTCCGGCGATATTTCCGACCACCTGTCCATCTACCTGCAACCGGACTTCGCCTCGAACCTCGCCGTCACGGGCGCCAGCGCGGGGCATTACGTGCAGTTGCGCGACGCCTACGCCGACATCTTCTTCGACAAGAGCCAGGAGTACCGCGTCCGGGCCGGCCAATCGAAGATTCCCTTCGGCTTTGAGATCCTCCAGTCCAGCCAGAACCGGCTGGCCCTCGACCGCGCCGACGCCGTCAACACGGCGGCCCGCGACGAGCGCGACATCGGCCTGTTCATGTACTGGTCGCCGGAGGAAATCCGCGAGCGGTTCAAATATCTGGTCAAGAGCGGACTCAAGGGGTCGGGCGATTACGGCGTGGTCGGCTTCGGCGTGTACAACGGCCAGGGCGCCAACCGCTTCGAACTCAACGACCAATTCCACGTCATTGGCCGCGTCTCCTATCCCTTCAAGTTCAGCAACGGCCAGATCTTCGAGACCGGCGTGTCCGCCTACACGGGCCGGTTCGTTCCCGGCACCGGCGACCTCAAGGATCCGACCGGCAAGACGGTCATCGTCAAGGGCGACGACACCAAGAACTCCTTCGACCCCAAGAAGGGCGGCAACCGGAAGGGCTTGAGCGACGAGCGGGTCGGGGTTCACGCGGTGCTGTATCCGCAGCCGTTCGGCTTGCAGGCGGAATGGAACTGGGGGCATTCGCCGGAATTGTCGGACGACATGAAGAGCATCAAGACCGGCACGCTCAGCGGCGGCTACGTCCAGGCCATGTATAAGGTCGATCACTTCTTCGGCACCTGGATTCCCTACGTCAAATGGCAGCACTACGACGGGGCCGAGAAGTTCGCCACCAACGCGCCCCATGTCAATCTCGACGAGACCGAGGTGGGCGTCGAGTGGCAGCCCATCCCCGAACTGGAATTGGTCGCCGCCTATTCCAATATGGACCGGACCAACGTCAGCAACCTCGCGCAAGTCAACGCCGACCTGCTGCGCTTCCAGTTGCAATGGAATTACTGATCGCAAGCCGGATATCGAGGCCCGAATGATGTTTATCCAAACCCTGAACAAGACAATCCTAGCGCTCGGCGCCGGAATCGCGGCGCTCGGTCTGGCCGGTCACGCCGTGGCCGACGACCGGCGCGACTATATCCAGGTGGTCGGCTCGTCCACCATCTACCCGTTCGCCAGCGCCGTGGCCGAACGCCTTGGCGCCACCGGCAAATTCAAGGCGCCCAAGGTGGAATCCACCGGCACCGGCGGCGGCATCAAAAAATTCTGCCACGGGGTGGGCGCCCAATATCCCGACATCGTGAACGCCTCCCGCCCCATGAAGAAAACCGAGCTGGAGACCTGCCAGAAGTTCGGCGTCAGCGACATCACGGAAGTGAAGATCGGCTACGACGGCATCGTGCTGGCGACCGCCGACAAGGGCAAGCCGATGAAATTGACGCGGCGGGAAATCTTCCTGGCGCTGGCCCAATCGGTGCCCGATCCTGACTGGCCGAGTTGGGACAAGCAGGTGGACAACCCCTACAAGACCTGGAGCCAGATCAATCCGGCCCTGCCCAACGTCGCCATCAAGATTTGGGGACCACCGAAGACCTCCGGCACCCGCGACGCCTTCGCCGAAATGGCGCTGGAGGAAGGCTGCCAGACGGTCGATTGGATCAAGGTGCTGAAAAGCCGCGACGAGGAGGAATTCAAACACCTGTGCCGGACCCTCCGCAGCGATGGCGTCTATAACGAAACCGGCGAGGACGACAACCTCATCGTGCAAAAATTACAGGCCGACCCCAGCGCCGTCGGGATTGTTGGATACAACTTCCTGGCACAGAACGCGGGTACAATCACGCCGGTTTTGGTCGATGGCGTGAAGCCGGACTATGCCTCCATCTACAGCGCCAAATACCCGCTGTCCAGGCCGTTATATGTCTACGTCAAGAAAGCCCATATCGGCCTGATTCCTGGCGTTCGGGAGTATGTGGCCGAATTCGGGAGCGACCAGGCGGCGGGTAGCCAAGGATACTTAATCAAGAAAGGCTTGATTCCCCTGACGGCGGAGGACCGCCAGCAAGAGGCGGACAAGCTGCTAACCAATGATTGAAAATCACCCCACTTAACAATGAGGCTAACCATGATGAAAACAACCAAGCCCGCGCTGTTCGCCGCCTTAGCGATAGCCGCCACGCTGAGCGGCCCGGTTCAAGCCGAAGGCGGACGCGACTACATCAGCGTCGTCGGCTCCTCCACCGTCTACCCGTTCTCCACCGTGGTGGCCGAGCAATTCGGCAGGGGCGGCAAGTTCAAGACGCCGAAGGTCGAGGCCACCGGCACCGGCGGCGGCATCAAGCTGTTCTGTAGCGGCGTCGGCGTGCAGTACCCGGATGTCGCCAACGCCTCGCGGGCCATCAAGAAGTCGGAACTGGACGCCTGCCAAAAGGCGGGCGTGAAGGACATCGTGGAAGTGAAGATCGGCTTCGACGGCATCGTCGTCGCCCAATCCAAGAAGTCCAAGGACAAGTTCGAGCTGACCCGCAAAGAACTGTATTTGGCCCTCGCCAAGCGGGTGCCGGACCCGGCCAAGCCGGACGGCGACGCGCTGGTCGAGAATCCCTACAAGACCTGGGATCAGATCAACCCGAAATTCCCCAAGACCAAGATCGAAGTACTGGGTCCGCCGCCCACCTCCGGCACCCGTGACGCTTTCGCCGAACTGGCGCTGGAAGGCGGCTGTGCGCAGATTCCGTGGATCAAGGCCAAGAAGGAAACCGACGACGCTTGGTTCAAGAACGTCTGCATGACCGTGCGCGAGGACGGCGCTTATGTGGAAGCGGGCGAGAACGACAACCTGATCGTGCAGAAGCTGGAAGCCAACCCCAGCGCTTTGGGCGTATTCGGCTTCAGTTTCCTGGACAGCAACGGCGACAAGCTGCGGGCGGCGCCGGTGGACGGCGTGGTGCCGAGCTACGAGGAAATCGCGGCGGGCAAGTATCCGATCTCGCGGCCCATGTTCTTCTACGTGAAGAAGGCCCACGCGGGCGTGATTCCGGGCATCGAGGCGTATGTGGCGGAATTCACCAGCGAGAAGGCATTCGGGCCGGAAGGCTATTTGGCCGACAAGGGGCTGATCGCCCTGCCGGACGCCGAGCGGAAGAAGGTCGCGGCGGCGGCGAAGAAGATGACGCCGATGGGTGGCAAGTAAGCGCGGCTTGTTGGTCTTGTTGAAATGAAAGAACCCCGACTGGTGCGGGGTTCTTTGTTTTTGGGGCTTGCTGGTTCCCAAGCTTCGGCTTGGGAACCCGGTCTTGGAAGCTCTAGCTTCCCGAGTCGTGGACGGCGTGGAGTTGGTTGATTAGCTCTCGCAAGCGGTTGGCGTTTTCGTTCCACCCTAATTGGATGGCGGCTTGCAGGGCGGTATTTAGCACGGCCAAGCCTTTTTCCTGTTCGCCGCATTGGAGCAGGAGTTCTCCGTACAATTCGCCCACCGCCGCTAAGCCATCAGGAATCCGTAAATTTTCTGCAATTCCGTATGCCTCGGACAAATGCCTGAATGCTTCGGCGGGTTGGTTTCGTGCTAACTCGATCCGGGCTATTTTGAACAGAGCCGTCGATTTTGATCGGATATCGCCGTGCTTCTCGTATACCAACATTTCTTCCAGTCTACGGATGCGTAGCGCCTCATCATATTGACCTCGCGCTTCAAGAATATCGGCGATTTGCCCCTTGGCTATGGCTTTCGCGCGCACGTCACCGAACTTTTCGTAAACTGGCAACTCTTCCGTTTCCCTTATTCGCAACGCCTCATCCCATTGACCTAGTACACCCCGCCTGAAATAAGCTCGATAACCTACGCCATCAAGGGTTTGCCGACATAAGTCCAGCGGAAGGGCTTGGCCAAGGTCTCGTTGAAGACCTTGATGAAGGAGAGGATGCGGCGCTTGAGTTCCTCGGTGG
>NZ_JBTEKS010000221.1:0-7522 GCF_054333355.1 Methylomagnum sp.
TTCGGCAAACTCCGCGCTCAATTCGTCTTCGTCCAGGGCCACGACTGGCACCCCGGCCCGTCCGGCGGCAAGGAGGAATTCCACCCGGCCCATACCGCACAGCGCCCCGGCCTTGCCGGAACTCAAGCGCCCGACTTCAAAAAGTTTCAGCGCCAACATGAATTTGGCTTCCCGCGCTAGCTCTTCGGGCGAGGCGGCGGGCAGGGCCAGGGCGTCTATGGGTAGTTCAAGCAGGACGGTGTTCATGGTTCGGTCCTCGATGGTGGCGTTTTGCTCGTTCCCACGCGCCGCGTAGGAATGAGCGGGGTTCAGTTGAATATATCTTCCAGCATGGACGGCAACAACGCCTTCAATTCCCGCCGGGTTTCGGCGTGTTTTTTATTGATCTCATTTCTATATTTAACCATCTCACGCAATTGTTTTTGCTTGAACATTGGCGGAACTGGCATTTGGTAGTTTAGAAATGCTGATGGTTGAAGTCGGCGGCGACGTTGATTTGTTCCCGTGCTTATCTCGGCGAGGTTTGACCAGATTTGGGGTGTCTTAAAATAAACGTCTAAAACTTCGGGAAGAATAACTTCTTGGTTCACGCTGAAAACGGGGAATTCTGGTGAAACGACAAGGCCGTCGCAGTCCGGCGGAACTATGCCCAAAGCACCTTCCCAAGCCATGAGTTTCGGATAAGTAAAGTCACCTTCCCGAATGGTGGATAGCCGTTCATAGGCGAAATCACTCCCAGACTTCGCAACACCTTTAAACACGCCTCTGCCAAACGAATATACTCCGGCGAAGTGATAGGTTTGCTCACGATTCACAAGAATATCTGGCTGGCGTTGCGTGAGTAATTCGCGCATGGGTATCAATCGGGCTTGTCCTTCCATGGGCGACAATATGAGTCCTTGGCATAACTTGTCTAGGTCCGCCTCGATGTCATCCAGCTTCGCTTCCACCTGCCGCGCTTTCTCGGCCACGGCATCCAAGCGGGCGACGATGGCGCGTTGTTCGTCGAGTGATGGAAGAGGAATCGACATATTCAAGAAATTAGCTTCGTTCAGTCGATTTCTGCTGGTCGGCGTTGCACCGGAACTCAACCCTAAAGCTTTATTCCAGGTATCTTCCCTCCGAAAATACCAAAGCAAATAGGACGGGTTCAGATTATTGGCAGCATGGAAGCAAGGAAATTCGTTGGATACATAGCATCCATTTTCGGCTTCAGTTGCGTTTGCAAATGATCCTTTCCATGCAAACAGTCGGCTATAAATAAAATCGCCGTTTTCAACGCGGTATAAGTAATTTGCCCGGACATCTAAACCGGATTTTTCCTCTTTTATAAAAAGCCCTTGCCCATACCATCTAACTCCCAGCAAGCGGTATTTCTGTTCGGGAATAACCGTCTCGCGACGCTCGACAGGTTTAAGCAAATTTTTAACCGAAACCCTCGGCCACTTACTCATTCCCCACCCCTTTCCCCACCAATCGCCGCGCTTCCAATTCCCGATAAGCCCGCTGCAATTCCTCCTCAAGCCGCTTCACATCCGGCAACACGGTTTGATACTCAGCCGCCATGATCTTATTGGGCAAACCATCCAAGGCATACCGCGCCACGGCGGCATTGGTCCTGGCGCACAGAATCAAACCCACCGGCGGGTTTTCCTCCGGCAAACTCCAATGCTCGCGGGCATAGTTGCAATACATGTGCATCTGCCCCACATCCGCATGGCTCAACTCGGTCAGCTTCAAGTCGATCAACACCAGACACCGCAAGCGCCGATGGAAAAACACCAAATCCACCCGAAACCACGCATCCCCCAACCGCAACCGGCGCTGCCTACCGACAAACGTGAAATCACCGCCCAGTTCCAACAGAAAATCCTCCAGCCGGTGAATCAGCGCGTCCTCCAAGTCGGACTCGGAATACTCGTCCTTGAGGTCCAGAAACTCCAACACAAACGGGTCTTTAATCGCCTCTTCCGGCGTCATGGCGTCTTCGGGCAAAGGCTGGCTACCCTTTTCCAACATCGCCTGCTTGTTCTTCGATAACAGCGTCCGCGTATAAAACTGGCTGTTGATCTGGCGGGTAAGCTGCCGCACGCTCCACCCGCCGCGTAGGGCTTCGGTTTCGTAGAAAGCACGGGCCTTGGGGTCTTTCACCGAAAACAAGCAGACATAAGCCGACCAAGGCAACGGGAAGACTTGGGCCAAAGCGCGAAGATCGGGCGGAGGTAAATTGCCAGACGGTGTCTGGCAAATTTGCTCGGTCGGCCAATGCAGGTAGAAAAGCCGCATTTGCTGAAGATTCTGACGACTGAAACCTCGGCCAAACCGAGCCGTTAAATCGTCGGCCAAACGTTGAATTAAGCCCTCGCCATATTCCGCCCGCGCTTGCCCGCCCTGTTCGGCTTCGACAATGCGGCGGCCAATCTCCCAATAGCTCGCGGTCATCAACGCATTGACGCTGCGGGCCGCTGTCCGCCGGGCTTCTTCCAATAGTGCGACGATGCCGCCGTGGATGGCGGCGTAGTCGTTCTGGGTCAGATTCATAGCCTTACCTCGCCGACCAGTGCCTGAATTTCCGCCAGCAACCGCATAACGTCCCGCTCCTTCGCCACCATCCCCGCCACCAACTCCTGCGGCGGAATATGTTCCAGCGCCTCTTTGCCGTGGGGGTTCTTCACGTCCAGGTTATAAATCGGCCAATAAATGGCGTCGCCCTCGCGCTGCGATGCCTTGGCCTTCTCCTCGAATTCCCGCTGCCGCGCTTTGACTTGCTGTTGCTCGTCCTGCAACGCCAGTTTCCGCGAGGCGTCGGCCACCTCCTTCAACAAGCCGTCGATTTCCCGCAGCCGCTTCCCCGCGTCCGCCGCCGTTTGGCGCTCGGACTCGGCCCGCCGCCACAACGGCTCCGCCTTGGCCCGCGCCTCCCGGTTCAGGCTCTCAAAGTCGATCCGCCACGCCTGCGCGTTCTCCTCCCGCTGATTCCACCACGCCAAATACCCGGCGAATTCCTCATATTGCAGCGGGGCCGTCTTGCTGTACTTCTTGCGGCCTTCCGGCAAGGGCAACTCGTAAAACCAAATCTCCCGCGTCGGTCCCCGCCGGTCGAAAAAGATTAAATTAGCCGGAATGTCGGTGTAGGGCGCGAACACCCCTTGCGGCAAGCGCACGATGGTGTACAGGTTGAAATCGCGCAGCAATTCCTCCTTGATCCGGGCGCTAATGCCGTCGCCGAACAGCGTCCCGTTCGGCACCACCACGGCGGCGCGTCCGCCCTGAGCTCTGCCATGGCCGGGGCGCTTGAGCTTCCGCATGATGAACTGCAAGAACAGCAAGGCCGTTTCCGCCGTCTGCTTGTCGGGCGGGAAATTGCCCAGAATGCCGCGCTCCTCCTCGCCCCCGAAGGGCGGATTGGTCAGGATCACGTCCACCCGCTCCCGGTCGCCGATGTCGGTGATTTTCTTCCCGGCCAAAGTGTTCCCGTAGTCGATCCGGGGCGCTTCCAGGCCATGCAGCAACAAGTTCATCTGCGCCAGCATGTACGGCAAGGGCTTGGCCTCCTGGCCGCGCAAGCCGTCATCCTGCAAGCGCCGCCGGTCCTCCGGGGTGTTCACCTGGGCCTTGAGATGGTCGAACGCCTCCACCAAAAACCCGCCGGTCCCGCAGGCCGGGTCCAGCACGGTTTCCCCCAAGCGCGGATCGACCACCGCCACCATGAACCGCACCACCGAACGCGGCGTGTAGAACTCGCCGGAATCGCCCGCCGCGTCGCGCATCTCCCGCAGCATGGATTCGTACAGGTGCGAGAGGGTGTGAATCTCCTCGCTGGAATTGAAGTGAATCCCGTTGATTTTGACGATGATGTCCCGCAGCAAGCCGCCGCTCGCCATGCGGTTCTGCACGCCCCGGAACACGTTGGCAATCACCGCCCGGCGGCTGTCGGTCTCGTCCCGGTCGGCCAGCCCGCGCAGATACTTGAACAGGCCCGGCTTGTTGATGGACGTGCCGCCCGCATGGGCGAAGGTGGCGGCGTCCTGGTTGATGAAATCGAGCAAGTCATCGCCGCCAATGCCATCGGTCGGCGCGGCCCAATCCCGCCAGCGGTAGGGCGCTTCGATGATGGGGCGATAGGTCGTGCCATTCAGGGCGGCTTCCTCCTCGTGCAGGATTTCCAGGTCGTCCAAAAACTTGAGGAACATGACCCAGGTAAGCAGCGGCAAGCGGTCGATGTCGCCGTTCAAGCCCTTGTCCTTGCGGAGGATGTCGCGGGCCGATTTGATGAGGGAGGAAAGCTGTTGGGCGGTGGTAAGAGTGGGCTTGGCCTTGCGGGTTCGTTGGGGTTTCGTGGTCTTGGTCATTCAGGTTCGTGTCGTTATTGGTAAATCGCCGCCTGTAAATCGGCGATGGCTTGCCGCATGGGCTGAATGCCACCGAAATGGCGGTTGGCGATTTCGCCGGGCAAGCCGTAGCTGTTGAATGGCGGCGTTTTCAGCAGGTCGGAAAGCGGGTGGTTGAACTGGATCACGCCCCGCTCCACATACTTTTCGAGCAACAGGGACAGGATTTCCCGCGCCGTCTCGCCGTATTGGGTGAACAGGTCGGGACGCTGCCGCTTGGCTTGTTCCGCCCGCTCCCGGCGGGTCAAAAGCGGCGCGTTCCAAGCCAGATGGCACAGCAGGTCGAAGGGGTCGGCGTCTGGTTGGCCGCTGGTGGTCGCCAATTCATCGAAGCTCACACCCTGCGCTGCCAACTCGCGTAACGCTTCAAGCCGGGTGTCCTGATTCGACCAAGTGGCCCGGAATTCGCCGGGCGAAGGATA
The DNA here is from genome assembly GCF_054333355.1 of Methylomagnum sp. Taxonomy (NCBI): domain Bacteria; kingdom Pseudomonadati; phylum Pseudomonadota; class Gammaproteobacteria; order Methylococcales; family Methylococcaceae; genus Methylomagnum; species Methylomagnum sp. The sequence goes on from NZ_JBTEKS010000221.1 coordinate 4,814, forward strand.
CATGGAACGCAGCAAGCGGCCTGAAAATTCGGTGTACTTCACCACCCGAAGCTTGTTGCCCTCGGCGTCCAAATCAAACACCAAGTGACCGATGACTTCGACTTGTCCGCCATCCACGTACAGCTTGCGGGGCAGGGGCGGGGGCTGTTCCGTGCCGGGCGTTGGAGTTTCCGGGCGGGGCGGCGGGACCGTTCCCGGTTCGTAATCGGAAGGGGTTTCCTGCACGCCCTGATGGTCGGCGCCGGGATCGGGTTCCGGTTCCGGCGCTGGCTCCGTCCAGGGGTCGATGACTTCGCCGTCAGGGTCGATAGCCACCTGTTCGATTAAATCCGGCTCGCCATCGAAATCGGGGTCGGCGAAATGCTGGGTGGCCATGCCGGTGAAGTCGATGATGTTGAAATACTCCTTGCCTTGATTGACATTGAGCCGCGTCCCGCGCCCGATGATTTGCTTGAACTCGGTCAAGGAGCCGACCACGCGGGCCAGCACCACGTTCTTGACCATTTCGGCATCCACCCCGGTAGTGAGCAATTGCGAGGTGGTAAGAATGACCGGCGTCGGCAAATCCACATCCTGGAAGCGCGATAAATGCCCCGCGCCGATGTCGCCCTCGTTGGCGGTGACGCGGCACACATAATCCGGGTAATCCTTTTTCAAATCGGCATTGAGATTGCCCAGCTCGTGCCGCATCTCGGAGGCGTGTTCCTGATCGACGCAGAACACCAGGGTTTTCGCGAAGCGGTCGGTGCCCTTGAGGAAATCCGTCAAATGCTTGGCGATGGCCTTGGTCCGGGCACGCAAGGCGATGACCCGCTCGAAATCCTTGGTCTGGTATTCATCGTCAGGGATGGGACGGCCATAGCGGTCAAGCTCATCCTTGGAAGGTCGCCACCCGGCGGCATCCACATCCGTGATGACGCGATGCACCCGATAGGGGGCCAGAAAGCCATCATCAATCCCTTGCTGTAGCGAGTAGGTGTAAACGGGGTTGCCGAAATACAGATAGGTATCCCGGCTTTCCTCCCGCAACGGGGTAGCGGTCATCCCCAACTGCACGGCGGACGTGAAGTAATGGAGGATGGTCCGCCAACTGCTGTCATTGCGGCTGCTACCCCGGTGGCATTCGTCCACGATGATGAGGTCGAAGAAGTCGCGGGGGTATTCCTGGAAAACGTCCGTCGTGACGGTGGACAAGCCCTGATAGATACCGAAGTACATATCCCGGCCCTGGCTGACATCCTTGGAACTGATCTTGTGCCGCGCATCCCCGAAGGGGGCGAACATCTTCGCCATGGGGTCGTCCACCAAGATGTTCCGGTCGGCGAGGTAAAGAATTTTGGGGCGGCGATGCTGGCCCGCCCGATTCCAGCGGCTCTGCCAAAGTTTCCAGCAGATTTGGAACGCGACGAAGGTTTTGCCGGTGCCCGTCGCCATCGTCACCAACACCCGGCGCTGTCCCAACAAAATGGACTCGATCACGCGGGAAATGGCGGTGGATTGGTAATACCGGGGGCGCTTGCCGGAACTCAGGTTGAAGGGTTCCAGCCAGTGCTTGGCCGCTGGGTCCGCCACGACCTTGGCCGTGACCAAGCGTTGCCAAAGCTCTTCGGGGGTGGGGAAGCGGTCGATTTCCCGCTCTTGGCCGGTCAGGTAGTCGATTTCGATAATGACGTGGCCGTTGGTGGCGTAGGCGAACCACAACTTCAAGATTTCGGCGTATTCCTTGGCCTGTTGCACGCCCTCCAAGGCCGATTCACCCTCGGCCTTGGCCCTCGACCACTGCAATCATGAAATCCCGCCGATAGTGCAGCAGATAATCCGCCCGCTTCTGCGGGCCACGCCGCGACTTGCCGCCGGTCACGATTAGCCGCCCATCGGTGAAGGTGACTTGCTCACGCAGCAGGTAAGGGGCAGCGTCCCAACCGGAAGCTTGCAGCATGGGCGTGACGTACTTACGGCAGGTATCCGCTTCGTTCATGGATGACATGGGTTCCCCACTCGGACGGGTGTTTGATTTTGTTCACCACACACCGCGATGGTGTCATGGTTTGAGTGTTCTCGATAGACGACTGGATCAATCGCAGAAAGTGCAAGTCTATCGGAATTTGAACCCGAATTTATCAGTTTGGAACTTATGCGTTATTGACGGGCAAGGAATCTGACGATGTGCCGGATGGCTTACCACGATGAGAAGATGAGAAAACAGGTTTGGCGCTGAGTAAACGGCGAAGAGAGGAAAAATCAAACGGGGATAAAACTGGCAATGATAATGGTATAGAAGTTCCCCCACGATTACATGATTCTATCATAATACCCTTTAAAAATAAAAAATTATTCCTATACCCGATAATTATCCATACCACGCACATTTTGTCGGATATTCCTGTATTTCAGTAAAATACCCCCTTCTGCCCAGTTCACATTTTTACTCATATTCTGCATTTTTATGAACCCCACCCCCTCCCGAATTCCGCGTGTTTTTGAAATAGGCGCGTGGGCGTGTCGAAGTGTTTGAGCGAACACCCCACCCCCTCCCGAATTTCGTACCATTTTTAACCCTCCCCCTGCTTAAGTGTTTGGTCCCGTGTGATTATATTCCGGTTAGAAGCTATGCTCTCTTCGAGGCGCGGAGCCTGCTCCGCGAGGTATTCAATTCACTGGCTTGAGGCTCCGCCATGCTGATCCGTCTCCACAAGAACGCCCGCACCA
>NZ_JBTEKS010000222.1:0-7466 GCF_054333355.1 Methylomagnum sp.
CTGGGCGTGGCCGTATTCCACCGGCACATGGAACATGGCGAAGATCGGCCAGTTGCTCGGATAGAACAGCAGCGCGAAAGCCGAGGCACCGAAGATGGCGGTGAACGTCAGGCTGTTGGTCAGCATCAGGATGGCGTCCAGCACCAGGGCGCTGGGCAGCATGGTCGCGGGCAACACCATGTTGACGGGGAAATAGTTCCAGTAGTGGTAGGCGAAGATCCGGGCGATCCAGGTGCCGATCAACAGCGCCAAGATGCACAGGGTCGCGCCCAGGGGCAGCCGGAAGCGCTCCCACATCACCGCCTGCACGGCGGCGGGGAAGGTAATCATCATCAGCGGCGTGACCAGGGGCCACCATTGGCGGTCCTTCCAGTCCTGCCAGAAATCCCAATCGCCCACGGTCAGGGCGACATGCAGATGGAAGGCACCGATGAAGAGGAAAAGGGCCAGCACCAGGATGAGGTAGTCGTAGGCGCGGCTGAGCCGTGCCTTTTCCCCGGTATAGGGCTGGGGCGGAAGATCGAGCAGGTTGGCTGCCATAATGGTTTCTCCTTGTAGTCGTCCCGGTACGCCGGGGTTTTCGATAGCCTTTAAGGGTCGTACCGGATGCCCGGCTCGCCGGAGAAAGGGGGCTAACCGTCTAGCCGAACCGGGCCATGCGGTACGATGGCGAGACTTTAGGGATTCCATCGCGGGCCGTGAAATGCTTAGTTTTCATGGCGGTATGGAGCAAATTCATGAGGACGGGAACGGCCCGGCGATATGGTTAAACATTCGGGCGTGGCTGAATGACAGACACGCCCTAAAAGTGATCGCGAGGTGATTTCGGTTCGCGGGTTCCCGCAGTTAGCTTTGGCGGAAAATGACCCATAACACCAAAACCAGGCTCACTATCGAAAGTCCCAAGGCTAAGGGTGCCATCCATGAAGCGGCTGGATCGGTATTCTGAGGGGGCGGCGGGGTTTGATTGACGGTTGCGTATTGAGCTACGCCATTTCCAAACGACCAGTTTTCTTTAGGAACCTCGACCAGATTGATGAGGATATCTTCCTTTCTGATGCCAGGATTCGCGGCTAAGCGATCCGCAATGGCTTGATAGAGTTTTGTTTTCTGCTCAACGGTTCGGCCCGCGTTGAAAAAGATTTGGATTGCCAAAAAATGATCTGAGCGTTCAATACCCAGATAGTCTTTGCTAAAAACCAGATATTCAGGCGAGTGGGTGGTGATTATCTGAAACTTATCGCCCGCAGGCACATTGACGGCCTCGGCTAAAGCGTCATAAACCCCGTCGCTAATAGCTTTCACCTCGGTAGGTGTGCGCGATGAATCGACTGATATTTGAACTAAAGGCATAGGATTTTCCCCTGTGGCTTGGAGTATTACATTTTTGAAATATTCACCATGTCGTCTGATCTTAGAAATTTCGACCTGAACCTCCTGGTCGCCTTTGACGTGCTGATGCGGGAGATGAACGTCTCCCGCGCGGCGGAGAAGATGTTCGTCACCCAATCGACCATGAGCCACATCCTGCAACGGCTGCGGCAGCAACTGGATGATCCGGTCCTGGTGCGGACCTACACCGGCATGAAGCCCACCGAGCGGGCCTTGGCCCTGGTCGAGCCGGTGCGGGCGATCCTCCACGAGGTGGAGCGGGTCATTCAGGTTCCCGAGCGCTTCGATCCCGGCAGCAGCCAGCGGCGTTTCGTGATCGCCGCGACCGACTACATGGAATTCCTGCTCCTCCCGCCGCTGTTCGAACGCATCGGCCTGTCGGCGCCGGGCGTGGATATCCACGTCAAGCGCACGGAAGCCGCCTTCCCGGCGGAGGACTTGGAAAACGGCGATTTGGATGTGGTGTTGGGCTTCGCGGCCATCCTCAAGCCGCCCGCCCAGTTCCATATCGAAAAACTGTTCGAGGACCGGATGGCCTGCGTGGTCCGGGCGGACCATCCGGCGGTGAAAGAATCGCTGGGGTTGGAGGAATACGTCGCTCTGCCGCACCTGCTGATTTCCCGTACCGGCACCAAGGCGGGCGTCATCGACGAGTGGCTGGCCGAGCGGGGATTGGAGCGGCGGATCGCTTTGACCGTGCCGCATTTCCTGTCCGCCCCGCTGATCGTCGCCCGGACCGACTTGGTGCTGTCCTTGCCGCTGCGTATCGCCGAGCGCGTCGCGGAACTGGTGCCGCTGAGGATCCTGCCGGTGCCCATCGAGCTTCCGGCCTACGACTTGGCGATGATCCATCACCCGGTGCGCGAAAAAGAACCGGCCCACCTCTGGCTGCGGGCGCAGATCGCCGAGGTGAGCCGGTCGCTGGCGGGGGGATAAGACGGATGGGTTTACCGGCCCGCCTGACCGAAGGCCAGCGGCTTGGCCTGAACCAAGAAATACGGCGGCTTGGATAGGTTCTCGCCGCCGTTCAAGGTGGCCGACTGGTGCAGCTTGTTGACCACGGCGTACAGCCAGCCCTGCGGGCCGAAGCTGAAGGAATCCACCCAGGACAGGTTCGGGCACTGGCTGATCCGCCGGTATTTCCGATCCGGGGTGATGACCCCGATGGCGTTTTCGGCCAATTCCCCAAGGTAGATATTGCCGTCCCGGTCGATGCTGATGCCGTCCGATATGGGCTTGTCGGCATAGCGCTCGACCCGCCGCGCCAGGGTCTCGGCGTCCAGCCTGTCGTCGGCGAGGTCGGCGGCTTTGATCCGGTACAGGCCATGGCCGTGCATGGGGCCGAAATAAACCCATTCGTTCCGCAAGTCCTCGGTGATCGGGTTGACGCCGATATGGGGCCGGGCCAGATTGCCTTGGGCGTCCTTCACCTGCACGGGCTTCCCGTCGATGACCAAATCGACATTCTCCGGCACCACGGATTGATGGCCCTGCAAGACCCGCCGCGCCGCGCCGGTTTCCAAATCCACCACGATCAGCGCCGCATCCGCCCCGCCCGCCGGGTCGCTGATGAAGATGCGCCGGTGGACGGGATCGACGGCGAAATCGTTGACGAACTGGTCCTTGGGCGCGACCGGCGGCGGCAGGTAAATGACCCGGTGCAACCGATCCGCCTGGGTATCCCAGCCCACCAGTTTGGGCGTGACGCCGCTACGCATTCCGTTATCGAGCATCCACACGACGCCATCCGGCGCGGCGCGGATGCCCAGCACCGAATCGAGCTTCAGGCCCGGCTGTCCGGTCCGGTCGTTCAGGGCCGCGTTGGGAAAGGGCACGGTGGCGTCGGTGCCCTTGAGTTCCACCACCGAATAGGCGGGTTCGTAAAACTGATGCTGGCTCATGATGACCCGGCCCGTCTCGGTCACGGTGACGTTGCCGGGTCCCTGGTTGAGCCGGGCGACGATATCGTAGGTCGAGGGTTCGGCGGATGCCTTGGCGGAAATGGCCAGGGCCATCACCAAGGCGGCATGAAGTATGGATTTGAAGTGGGGCATGGAGGACTCCGTTGGACGAACCGGCTTTGGATCGGGGTCCAACGGTACGCGCTTGGGCTTGAACGGGGGAAATGGTCTTTTTTCATGCCGCTATCGACCCAATCGATGGATGAAGGCCGATTCGGCCTCATAGGGTGTGCGAGAAGCGAAAGGGTGGCTGTGAAATCGTCCGTTCGCGCCCTTCGGCTAGGCTCAGGACAGGCTTCGGCTCCGTTGTGCTACGCTCAGGGCGAACGGGCGGAAAACAGCGGCTTCTCACACATTCCCCAAGTAAATTCCATAAGCCCACTATCGAACCTCCCGCGCCAATTGCAGCATCTGTGCGCTCATGCCGAGGTTCGCCGCCCGCGCCGCGCTGAGGTTGATTCTGAACTTGATGCCGTTCGGCTCCACGTCCAAGACAATCATCGCGCTTTCCCGCCAGGCGTCCGGGGAATCGCTCACCGTCAGCACCGGCAGGCTGTCGAGAACGCCGATCCATTTCACCAAATCCGCCCGCCCCGAAGGGTTCAGGTAAACCACCTGGCAGGCTTTGGCCGCTTCCGCCGTGGTCGGTTGCTTGATGTTCACCGGCAACTGGAAGAGCTTCTTGGCTTTCAGCTTGTCCAGTTCGCCCGCCATGGGATTCTCGCCCAGCACGCACAGCGTGAACTCCCCGGTCGGCAGGCTAGGCCAGGTGGTGAACTGGGCAAATTTGTACAGCAGCACCGCTTTCAACTGGTTTTCCGTGGGTTCCACCGCGTGTGCTGGCGCAGCGGCCATCGGCAGCAGGCCCAGCAATAACGCCCATGATGTCCAACGACTTGGCATCGCTAGAATCCCACCGTCAGCTTGAGCCGAAAGCCGCGACCGTCCTGCGGAATGCTGTTTTGGACGAAGTCATCGCCCACCGGGTCCGCGTAATAGGCGTTCCACAGGTTATAAACGCCGAAGGACAGGCGCACGTTGCTCAGCGGGGTGGCGTTTACCATGAGATTGGTGAGCAGGTAGCCATCGACGTGGCCCCGCTTGGCTTGGCGGGCGCTGAAATAAAGGGTTTCCAAGCCCAGCCGGTAATCGTCGTGCCATAACGGCGAGGACACATGCAGCTTCAGCATGTGCTGCGGGGAATTGGTCAGCGCCTGGCCCTGGCTTTCTTCCGCGCGCTGCAAGGAATACCCGAGGACGCCATGAATGCCGTTGGCGAAGCGCTGCTCGGCCTCGACCTCCATCCCCAGGCCTTCGATCCCCTGATTATTTTTGAAGAAGATCAAGCCATCGTTCGGGTCCACGGCCTGGTTAATCAGTGCGTCGATTTTGTAACGGTAAAGCGCGGCGCTCAAACGGGTGGAGGGCGTCAGGTAATGCTCCAGGTCCAATTCCAAGGTGCCGATGCTTTCCGGCCGCAGGCTTAGGTTGGCCTTGGCGGACACATTGCCGTCGGAATAGAAGCGTTCGTAGACATTGGGCGCCCGGAACGCGGTGCCATAGAGCAGCTTGAACGTGGTGGTATCCAGCGGCTGCCAAATCAGAGCCACGCGGGGATTGGCGCTGCTGCCGAAGGGATAATGATCGTAACGGACACCGGCCAGCAGGGTTAGCGAATCCAGCAGCCGGAATTCGTCCTGGAGAAAGAAACCATAGCGGGTGCTGCGGTAAGGCTTATCCAGATAGGTGACCCCCCCGGCGTCTTGATTCCGCATCAGCTGCTTGAAGTTGTCCTGGAACTCCGAGCCGAACACCAGTTTGTGACTGGCGAAACCGGAATAGGTGAAACGGACCTCGCCATTCCACCACTCGCCGCTGCCCCAATCCACGTTCAGGGTACGGCCACCGGAATCATGGTAGGGATAGTCACCCCGGAAATCGAAACGGTTATAACCGAGCAGGGCATAGGCATCCCAATCGGCGGCAATCCGGTCGTCATATTTCAGGGTGACGAAAGTCCGCTTGTCATCGGTGCGGCTGGCGGCATCGTTGAATGCTTGTTCGTAGACCCCGGTGGGAATGCCCTTGACCCTATCGACATAGCCGGCTTCCAGCTGCACGGGGCCGTAAGACAGCTTGGCGAACGCGCTCTGCCCTCGGTCGTAATCCAAGCCCACGGCTTTGCCCTGGTTTTGATCCGGCGCGTTGAACTCGGGGTAATAAAGATGCGCGGCTCCTTCCCAATCGAAGCCGGTGGCCGACAGCAAGACCTCGGCACCATTCTCGAAGCGCTTGCCGAAGCTCCCCCGCGCCTTGTACGCATCGAAACTGCCGTAGCTCCCGGAAACCTCCGCCCCATTGAACGCGCCGCCGCGCTTGGTGATGACATTGACCACCCCCAGGAAGGCATTATTGCCGTAAATGGCCGAACCCGGCCCCGGCACGAATTCGATGCGCTCGATCAGATCGACATCGAACACGAAGTCGTTGCCGTAGTAGCCGCTGTCGTAAATATTGTCGTTGAGGCGCTCCCCGTCGATCAGCAACAGGACACGGGAGCCATAATCGCCGGGGCGATTGAAGCCCCGCACGCCCAGGTAGCTATAGTTGCGGTCGTTGGTGAGGTACACGCCCGGCAGCATCCGCAGCGCCTCCCCCAGCGTGCGGAAGCCGTAGGTCTGAATATCGTCCGCCGTCACGATGTGTATCGACCCCGGCGCCAGGGAAGTGCTTTGGGAATACTTCGAAGCGGTCGTCACCTGAACGCCTTTGGGCGGCGTGGCGAGGCGCGTCCCGGTCAGCTCGTCCAGGCCACGCTCAATGAAATCGCCGGACGATTCCGCCGCCCCGGATGCCCCAGGGCACCACCACGCCGCGAAGGCTATTAGCCAAGCCCGACAAAATCCCAAGGGAGACCGCATTTTATTCACGGGTTTGCCCATAGACGGACTCAAATTTGAGGCTATACGGGATCAGCGTGATCTCATCCTGGATAAACCCGCCGACCAGTTGGCGTACCGGGCGCTTCAGATCGAAGCACACCGGAAACCGACGGGAATAGTCGACCCGCGTCCAGCGGTACGAGACCCCCCCGATGACATCGTGGTTTTCCATGGGCTGAAAGCGATATTGCGCGTCGAAATCGGAGGTATCCCGCTGCTCGGCGAGGAACGATTCGGTGCGGAAGGTATGGTCGTAGTAAGCCTGGAGCATGAATTCGGACGTGGGGCTGAGGGATTTGGTCCAGCGCCCTAAAAGATTGGCGCCAGAAGCGTTGGCGCTCCGGCCCACCGTGCTTGAATAGGGCTGGGTGAGTGTCGGCAGCACGAGGGCCTGCTCGAAGTCGCCCCGGTAAATGTCGCCTTGGAGTGTCAGGTCCATCGCCCGCCTCCGTTCCGCCGTTGATGCGGAAGCCCTCCGATATTGCTGCCAAGAATCCTGCGGCGGCGTTCCGTCCATTTCATCGGCAATGGATCGGCAAAGACGGCAGATGCAGCACAAATAGCCCGGCAATAAAGACAACCCCCCACTGCGAGCGGCTTTATAGGCATTCTGTCAGCCGTTTTTTTGGATCAGGGCAGCGCAATTTTAGAAGGGTTTAGCAAATGATTGAAGAAACTGGCCGAGGATCGCTATGGTTTCGCCAGCTCCGCCAGCTTCTTCTCCAACGCCCGGAGCCGCGTCCACATATCGTGCAGCCGGGGCAGCACCGCGATGTTTTTCAGGTATTCCTTGAGCGGCTGGGCGGGACCGCCGGCGTAAAGGCCGGGTTGCTTGATGCTGTTGTGGAGGCCGGCGCGGTGCAGCAACACCACGTCGTCGGCCACGGTGATGTGGTCGAGGGCGCCGGTCTGGCCGGAGGCGATGACCCGCTTGCCGAACTTGGTGGAGCCGGAAATGCCGGTGTGGGCGCAGAGGATGCAGTCCTCGCCGATCTCCACGTTGTGGGCGATGTGGCAGAGTCCGTCGATGACCACGCCATTATGGATGACGGTGGCCCCGTAGGCGGCGCGGTCGATGTTGGTGTTGGCGCCGATGACCACGCGGTCCTCGACGATCACCTTGCCGCTATGGGGAATGCGGTAATTGTGGCGTTTCTCGTCCTGGGCGAAA
>NZ_JBTEKS010000223.1:0-7462 GCF_054333355.1 Methylomagnum sp.
GCAGCGGGATGTTTATAACAATGTCGTCGCCGTCGCCAGCTTCACCGAGGCTAGCCGCTGGCTGTCCATTCAAAGCCGCGTCCTGCTTCAGCACTACGAGGACCGGCCTCTGGATTTCCTGGTGGCGGATCAGGCCGTGAAGTTTCCGTTCAATTACGCCGCCGCCGAGCGCGTCGATCTGGGGCCGTACCTGTGGCCGGTCTTCGCAGAGGACCAGCCGGTCGTGAGCGCGTGGCTGCGGCAGTTCTGGACGTCCGGCCAAGTGGTGGAGACTTATCTGCTGCTGGAATGGATCAACAAGGCCATCGCGACCGGATTCGCCTATCGGCAGCGCGAGGAACCGGGCGTGCAAACCCCGGCCACCACGCTGGCCCACCGCGCCGGTTCCTGCCGGGATTTCGCCGCCTTGTTCATCGAGTCCTGCCGGTGCCTGGGATTGGCGGCGCGCTTCGTCAGCGGCTACCTCTTCTCGCCGGGGTCCGGGCCGCTGGCGGGCGCCACCCATGCCTGGGCGGAGGTTTATCTGCCCGGCGCCGGTTGGAAGGGGTTCGATTCCACCTCCGGCCAAATCGTCGGCAACGACCACATCGCCGTTGCCGTGCATCGGCATCCCGAGTCGGTGCCGCCCGTGGCGGGCGCGTTTGTCGCGGCCAACGCCGAGTCGCCGGTCATGAAGGTCGTGGTGCGTGTCTTGGAATTGCCCGCGTAGGCCGGGCATGAGTACATGCCAGACCTACGAGAGGCATATAGATGACGGTGGAAAGAAAGCTTTATTTGCCCCCTCACCCCAACCCTCTCCCGGAGGGAGAGGGGGCAAGATGCCGCTTTACCAACGACGTTATCTATACTCCAAAGCAAGCTTTGGACTCCAGAACCCGCCGCGACTCGAAAATTTGGAGCGCAAGCTTCACTTTGTCGGACATCTAAGGCGATTTCCGAAAATGCTTGTCACCATTGATCGGGATGTAGGATGGGTAGAGCGTACTCGCGAAACCCATCGAGCCGACGGACACAGGGTGATGGGTTTCGCTTCGCTCTACCCATCCTACAGGTATGTCTTTTCCTGGAAATCGCCTAAACCTGGCACCCCACTTTTCCGCCTCTAAGCAAAAGGGCCACCCGAGTGATCGAGTGACCCTTTTCCATTACGCATCCCTGTGTCCTACCGCCGCGCCATGTCTTGGGGCCATCCTTGGACCCTGCCCTTCCTTGGTTACCGCGGCGCCCGCCCGTCCTCGGCATTGTCCCTCACCGCCGAACAATCCGTGTGCGGCGATGTGGGGTTAGTCTGACCTCATCGCGCAGGCTTCGATATACGCATAAGACCCTACGGGAACCCACTCCTCCGCGAAATGCGGCACCTCCCCCTTGACATCCCCTGGGTTAAGCCCAAAATACCATCCATACAGATGGTATATGGATGGCATATAGAAGGTTATGGCTGGCGAAACAGAAAAAATCACGATGAATCTGGGCTTTGTGGACCTCGGGCAGATCGACTTGTTGGTGCAGGAGGGCTTTTATTCCAACCGCACAGACTTCATCCGCACCGCGATCCGCAACCAACTCGCCACCCACGCGGAGGTCGTCCGGCAAACGGTGGCGCGGAAGACTTTGGTGCTGGGCCTACAGGAATACACCCGCCGCGACCTGGAAGCGGTTCAAGCCGCCGAACAGACCCTGCAAATTCAAGTGCTGGGCCTGGCGGTCATCGCCGACGACGTGCCACCCGACCTGGCCCGCGCCACCATCGACTCCGTGACCGTTCTGGGTGCCTTGAAAGCCAGCCCGGCAGTCAAGGCGGCCCTGGCGGACCGGATTCGCTGATGGACGTTACTTCCGGCGGCGGGGCTGTCGGCGCGGGAATCCGGGGCTTGATCGTCCCGGCCACCCACGCCCCAAACCCTGTCGCCATGACCTGCCAAGGAGGTTATTACGATGAGCGGAATTAATACGGCGATGACGGAAGCGACCCGCCTCACCCGCGCCGGTCGGCTGCAAGAGGCGGCTGACCTGATTCAACGCGCACTCCAGGGCCAATCCGCGCCCGCCACCCCCAACACTCCCGCCGATGAGGCGATTGATGGGGAATTCAGGGTCGTGGGGCCAGAATTGGCGATTGCCCCGCCGTCCGCCGGGCAGCCGGATCATTCCGCCCGCCCGGCGGAAAGCACCGAATCAGCCGAGGCAAGCGCCGCGTCCACCCCGCCGCCGCGGGATAAATCGGGCGGCTTGAGCGCCCTGCGTCAATCCATTCGGAACGCGCTGGGAAAATCCGTGTTGAAGCCCAAGCCGGACCTGTCCAACCGCGATGTCTGGGCCGGAGGCCGCTTCATCGAGGGCACCTTCACCAATGAATTCGGCACCCGCGCCTACAAGCTGTACATCCCCAGCGCCTACACCGGGCAAGCTCTGCCGCTGGTGGTCATGCTCCATGGCTGCACCCAGAACTCGGACGATTTCGCCGCTGGCACGCAGATGAATGCTCTCGCCGAGCGGGAGCGGTGCTTCGTCCTGTATCCCGAGCAGTCCGCCCAGGCCCACCCGAATCGGTGCTGGAACTGGTTCAAGGCGTCCGACCAGCGGCGGGGACACGGCGAACCCGCCCTGCTCGCCGGACTCACGCGGGAAGTCATCCGCGCCTATCGGCTGGACGAGCGGCGGGTTTACGCGGCGGGGCTGTCCGCTGGCGGGGCCATGGCGATGGTGCTGGGCGTGACGTATCCCGACCTCTACGCGGCCATCGGCGTCCATTCCGGGCTGCCTTATGGGGCGGCCCATGACACGCCGTCCGCCTTCGCCGCGATGCAGGGGGGCCACTCCAATCCGAAGCTGTCGCCCCAAGGCCAGGGCCAGGGTTCCGGGAAAATCACCCACCCCGTCCCCGCCATCGTGTTCCATGGCGACCGGGACGCCACGGTCCACCCCGGCAATGGCGATCAAGTGCTGGCGCAGTGGACGAAGGCCCACGCGGGCGGCGGATCGGCCACGAAGTTGCGGGTGTCGGAGCAGCGCGGACAAGCCCCCGGCGGCCACGGCTATACCCGTGCGCTCTATCGAGCGCCGGGCGGCCAGGTCGTCCTGGAGCATTGGCGGATTCACGGCGCGGGCCATGCGTGGTCGGGCGGCGGTTCGAAGGGTTCTTACACCGATCCCAAGGGGCCGGATGCGGCGGAGGCGATGCTGCGCTTTTTCCTTCAGCATGGGCGGAATCCGGCCTGACGGCTTCCCCGATTTGCTCCCTCTCCCCACGGGAGAGGGTTGGGGTGAGGGCGATCAAAAGAAGCCTTCCCTCTTCCGCCATCTATGGCAGTTGCACGGCGGGTCAAGGGATTCACCCGCCCCGGGCGCATCGAAACGCGTGCCTTCGACCAACGCCACCCGGCAACCCCGCTGCGCCAGCCCGCAGGTCCGACGAACCCACCCCACAGAATTCCCTGAGAATGTTCCAGAGATGAAGCCTGGAAGGACTTTATCGCTTGCTTGCGGCACAAGCGTTTGAGCATGAAACCCGCCGACCCAACGAAAAAGCCCGCTCCGGCATAACCGGCGCGGGCTTTCGTGTCGCAGACACCGTCCTTGGCGGTCAGGAGCAATCCTTAGGCAGCGGCCTTGTCCTTGCGCCGACCAATCACACCCATGCCAGCCAGGGCCGAACCGAACAGCCAGACGGCGGCGGGTACGGGCACGGGCGCGGTCACACCGGCATTGCTGAGGATTTTGATGTTATAGAAAGCCGAGTTAGCGGCGGTCGGCGAACAAGTAAAGTCTGCGCAGCTACCACCGCCAGTTAACACATACCATCCTGCGGGCAACCAAAGCTGAATGTCCGCATGGCCTGTGACTGATGCATCACTGGTGTTGACAGAAGAGTTAACCCCGGCATAAGGGGCCGAAATTGAGCCGGCATGGGGATTAACGTAGGAACCCTTCGTAACAAGGCTGTTGTAAGGCGATGTGAGATCAGCGGGATCTTTCACCGAAGTGCCAAAGGTGAGTGCGCCAAGAACGGTGTCCCCATCACCATTAGTGAAACCAGGGCCAGAGTTCGCGTAGCCCACGAAGCCAGTCACACCGCCGTTGTATAGGTACGCGCTGCTATTGCCTAGGCTGGGGGTGGCTACTTGGTTGAACTTGTGCTGGGAACCAATTGAGTTTGTCCAAGCGCTTCCACCACTGCTCCATATGGAAAATGCAGGCTGGTTGCCGGTGTTACCACTGGCCCGGTCGTAACTGACTGTATACCCACCCCCAGTCGTCACATGGAGCACATACCACTGAGTAGTGTGATTCCAACCTAACAGCCGGTCGCTTTGCTGGGAGCCGGTCATGCCGTCAGAGCCACCTACCCGTGTCTGTCCTCCAGGTGGCAATACACCGCAAGTGTTGTTGGTGCAGTCGCCTACCCCCGAAGGGCCATAGCCGATGTTGCCTCCATCCCAGACATAGCTCGGAAGAGTACCGGCCGTTGTGTAACCAGCCGGATTATTGATGTAGCTCGTGAGATCGGCACCAATCCCGGTGGCGGACGCCTGGGCCGAGATACCCGCTAATACCACTGATCCCAGAGCCGCCACTACGGCTTTCCGCAGTTTCTTATTCATCATGTTGAACTCCATAAAAAGTTGATAACCCTGTGAAGCGATGCCCCCGGCGCACCGTGCGTCCACGCACGGCCCGCGCCGGCTCCCCATCGCTCCGTGGGAGGCAGCCCGGCTGTCTCGAATCCGCCGAGACCCGTGGCTTTCCGGCCCCGCCTCGCGGCGGGTGTGGCTGAGATAACTCCGATAGATAGCCCCACAGGGGGCTGGGAATTTCCCTGAGCCTTTAGTGGCAATTTCCAGGCCAGATTGTTTACCCGCCGAGACTTCGCCATCCCTCCCGCGACAGCCAATCCACACCCCTCCACCCTGTGTCGCAAATAATTGATTCAATAGGACTTTTCATGACCATGTCGGCTTGACCGCCCGCGTAAACGCCCCGCCAAAACCAGCCGCGACCATCAATCGCCCGGAATCACGACCAAGCTTATGGGATATGCCGCGATAACATCATGGCAATGACGGGGTAACGAACGGATAACGTCCCATCAAGGGAGTTCGTCTGTAGCGGGGAGCGGGGAGCGGTGAGTGGGGATTTGGGGAGTCGGCAAGGCGGGGGATGCCAAGCCGCAAGACGTGAAATTGATCGGCGTCCTTGCCCGGCGCCCAATCCCTGGCCGCCGCTAATTCGCTCGGAAGTGGGTGATTCCTTCGGAGGCCGGGGCGTCCCTGCCCGGCGCTCCGAAGCGCTGGTCCGGCCTACTTCTTCTTCAAGGCGTCGAACGTCTGCCCATCGTCCACCGCAGGGACATCGCGGGTCCGGGGCGCCTGGACCTTGACCACGCCGGTACAGGTCTGCGCGCCATCGTTGGCCTGGAAGCTCACCGCGTAGACCCGCCCATTGCCGGCCTTCTGCTTGAGCTGCCGCTCGGCCCGCAGCAGCACGGAATCCACCGCCAGCGGCTTCTTTTTGGTGGCCTTGCCCTTCTGGATTTTCGCGTCCGGCCCGGTGCTGTCCTTGGCCGCCTTGTTCTGGACCGGCTCGTCGGAGGTCACGCCGGTGATGGCGAGGTTGAAGGTGTTGGCGGGCGTCACCCCGGCCACCTTGACCAATACCATCCCCTTGTTGGCCGGCCACAGGCTGGCCTTGCTGGGCACCGCCGCCGAGCAATCGAGGCGGCTGGGATCGTTGTCCACCTGGACGGTGGCGCTGGCCATGGCGGATTTCGGATTCGGCGTGAAGGCGTCGGTCACGGCGAGGCTGAACCCCAACTGACCATTGCCCGACCCGACCGCGGGCGCCATGAAGCTCAGGCTAGGCCCATCGACCTTGGACAGCACCACGGGCGTGCCGCCGGTCTGCTGCCACAGGTAGCTGAGCGGTAGGTCGCCGTCCGGGTCGCCAGCGGTGGCGTTCAGCGTGACCTGGACGCCTTCCTTGACCGGCGCGGCGCTGATGTTGACCGTGGGCGGGTTGTTGGCGTCGGTCACTTGCACCGAGACCGGCACCGCCGCGCTGTCGGCTTGGCCGTCGTTGACCTTCAGCGAGAAGCTCAGGGTCTTTCCAGCGGCGCTGAATGGCGCGGTGAAGGTGGGCTTCGCGGCGGTCGTGCTGGACAGGGCCACCGACGGCCCGCCGGTCTGGGTCCAAGCGTAGGTGAGGGGATCCTTGTCCGCGTCGAAGCTGGCGCTGCCGTCCAGGGTCTTGACCGAACCGGCCCGGAGGCTGCCGCCCTCGGCGGCATGGGCCTCCGGCGCGGTGTTGCTGTGTTTGACCGTCACGGTGATGGCGGTGGGCGGGCTGATGTTGCCCTCGCTGTCCGCGACCACCAGTTCAAACGTCAACAAGGTCTCCGCCAAGGGCGCCTTGAAGCTGGCCTTGGCGGGGTTGGCCGGATCGACGCTCAGGGGCACCCGTGGTTCGCCGCCGACAAGCTTCTGGGTCCAGGTGTACTTGACCACGCCCTGCCCCGTCGGTTGTCCGGCGTCGGCGCTGGCGGAGCCATCCAGGATCACCGCGCTGCCGCCGTTCACCACCTGGGAAACGGCCACCGCGATGGGGGCGCCGGTGGGATTGTTGCGCACCGT
Source organism: Methylomagnum sp. (assembly GCF_054333355.1). NCBI lineage: Bacteria > Pseudomonadati > Pseudomonadota > Gammaproteobacteria > Methylococcales > Methylococcaceae > Methylomagnum > Methylomagnum sp. The sequence goes on from NZ_JBTEKS010000223.1 coordinate 6,630, forward strand.
CACCAGGACGGTGTCGGCGTCGCTGGCCTTGGGTTCGGCGGGATCGGAATCCGTCACCACCAAGTTGAAAGTGAGCTCAGAATCGCCCGCCACGTCCGGGGCGGTGAAGCCGGGCCGAGCCGCCGTGTTGTCGGAGAGTTGCACGCTGGGTCCGCCCACCTGCTCCCATTGATAGCGGAGGGTGGCGCCTTCCGGGTCGCTGGACTGGCTCCCGTCCAAGGTCACCGGGGTGCCCCCCGAGACATTGGGTTGGTCGGGACCGGCGTTGGCGATGGGCCTCTGGTTCTGGACCGTGATGGCCACTTGATCGGTGGATTTTTTGCCGTCGGCGTCGGTGACTTCCAGGGTGAAGCCGAGCGTGGCGTTGCGCTTGGGTGCCGTGAAGCTTGGCTTCTGGGTGGTCGGGCCGCTCAGGGTGACGGTGGGACCGCTGGTCTGGGTCCACTGGTACTTGAGGGTGGCGGTCTGGCCCGCGTCGGGATCGGAACTGCCGGAGCCATCCAGCACCACCGTGGCGCCCTGGTTGACGGTCTGGTCGGGTCCGGCGCTGGCGGAGGGCGTCCCAGCCCCCGTGACGGTGATATTGAACGAGCGCACCACGGTCCCGCCCTGGCCGTCGCTCGCTTGGATGGCGAAGGTTTCCAGGCCGGTGGTCCCGGCCTTGGGCGTATAGGTGATGACGCTATCGGGAATGGCGCTGGTCCCGGCAGGCTTGCTGGCTGGCAAGCCGGTCACGACGCCGCCCGAGCTGGGGGTGGTGGATTGAGTCCAAGTCAGGTTCTGGCCCACATCGGGATCATTGACCGCGAGGTACGGTTTCAAATCGACCGCCG
>NZ_JBTEKS010000224.1:0-7456 GCF_054333355.1 Methylomagnum sp.
CCGCCACCAGGCCATGATGGTCAAGCGTGTGGCTCGCGTAAGCATTCGCATCGGGGGCGTCGGAAAGATGGAGGGCGTCGTGGTTCATGCTTGCGGGGAAAACGCGCAATTGTAGTCAAGGGAGGTGCGGAAAGACGGGTATTAGCCGCAACTATATCGTATGGCCGATTCGGCGTTTTCGGCCAAGAGAAGCGACTCGAGGAATGCGGTGCCGCCCTGTGTCGCATAGGGTTCCTGGGTTGAACCGACTACGATATTGGCCGGCGGCTCCGAGCTGGCAAGCAATTGGGCATAGGCGTTGCCCGCGAACGACGGAGGCAGCCCCGTCGATTGGATTTGCCGGATCAGCGAAAGTATCTGATTGAATGGGGCGGAGGGCGGATCATCCGTAAAACCAGTGTCGGATACCGGTTGCGTATAGATCGGATGGGGATGATCGGCGCCGGTCGTCCCGATGATGTACGGATTTACGGTCGAGATCACGATATTGCTTGACGCTTCGCGCAAAGCGAAGCGCAGACTGTTGGCGTAGGCCAGCAAGGCTCTCTTCGCCGAAACATATTGCTGTATCCAAGGGAGAAGCGGATCGGTTCCGCTGACCAGATAAGCCGCGCTGGACACGGTAAAAAGGACACGTGCATAGCCTTGGGCAGGCATGAGCGGGAGGAGCGCATTGGTGACCCGAATGTGTCCCAAATATAAAGTTTCTGTCGCCAGTTGAAGTTGCTCGAAATAGAAGGAGGAGGAATCCAGCGTGGCAGGGGCAACGGGACCGATCACAAAGCGCCCGGCATTGTTGATCAGGATGTCTACTTTTTTCCTGCGATTCAGCCTGCGATTAAGCGCTTTAATGAATTTATCCACCGATTTCGGCTTGGTAATGTCCAAATCAAGCAAGGGGTACGCGGGGGGATTGGGGACAGTCTTCACATTGCGGGAGGTGCCAATCACCTCGGCGCCCCGCGCGGCCAGCGCCTCCGCAGCAGCTCTCCCGATGCCGCGCGACGCGCCGGTGATCACCGCCAGCTTGCCATGCAAGTCGATCTCGGGTTCGAAGTTTTCCAAAGGATAGTAGCGAGGATCGAGTATCGCGCCCCCGTTCGCAGCTTTGGCTGTCTCGGCCATGAATACACTGCCAAGCATCGAAGGCAGCGCGATGGAAGTCGCCGCCACGGCGGTGGGCACCCGTAGGAAATCCCGCCGGGTGATGCCGGCGGGTCTCGAAGATATGTCCTGGCATACATTCGGCATTTCGTCTTGCTTGCTCATCTCACTCTCCTTATTTGTGGACTTATTGGGTGCTATCACCCAATCACAGGCTAGCGATATACTTTTTGCGGGTCATCACTCGTTCGAGTGAGACGAAAGCGTATAAGGCGGCGCAACTTGCCTAAAAGGAGGCACGAAACTCATGCCCGACTCAGCCATGCCTTGCTCGTTGGAAGAGTTCTCGGCAGCGGTCGAAGTGATTTACGACTGTGTGATCCAGCCCGAGCGGTGGCGGGAAGCGGTGCGCACGATCTGCGCCCTATGCGAGAGTCCCTATGGGTCGGTCAGCGTTTTTGATCTTGAGACTTGCGACAACATCCGGCTCTACGATCACGGGTACAGTCCGGAATACTGGTATGAGTATCAGCGTTACGCCGCCGAGCATCCCATTCTGCCCGCCGTAAGATTCATGCCGGAGGGCGATGTCACCACCATAGCCTTGGGCTGCGGCGATGAGGAGTTCTTCGGCAGCCGCGTCTATCGGGAATTCCTGCAACCACGCGGCCAATGCGACTTCATTGGTCTTTTGGCGCTGCGGACCGGTTCACGGATAGGCTATCTGCACGCCTGCCGGAACCTCGATCAGCCGCGCTATGGGGCCGATCAGATTCGAATATTTAATCTGCTGTCCAAGCATGTGTGCCGGGCGATGAAGATCTCCGACCTGTTCGATTTGCGCACACTGCAAACCGAGACGCTTGAGCAAACCCTCGACGGCTTGGCAGCCGGCGTATTCCTCTGCGCTCGCGATGGCCGCGTCGTGCACATGAACAGCGCGGCCCGGCAGCAGATCCACGCCGGTCGCGCGCTTCGCCTCGTCGGCAGTCGCCTGTCGCCAGCCGACCCAAATGCATCGCGCCAGCTTGCCTCGGCGCTGGCGGATGCCGTGGACGAAGAGGCCGAAACGCTACACGGTGGGCATTCGATCGCATTGCCCGATCGCGATAGTGCCGGGCTGGTCGCGACCGTACTGCCGCTCGGGCGGGGCAGGCGGCAAAGCATCTCGAAACCGTTCGCGGCCGCCGCCGCGATATTCGTGCAGGATCCGGCGGTCTTACCCTTGTTTCCGGGCGAGGCATTCGCCAAACTCTATGGCCTGACCGGAGGAGAATTGCGCGTCGCTCTTGCCATGGCGCCTGGCTTTCAGCTCGAAGAGATTGCCGATATGCTTGGGATAGGTTTACAGACTGTGAAGACCCATCTTCAGCACATCTTTCAGAAAACCAACACGTCACGGCAGGTAGACTTGGTCGCGCTTATGTCCCGAATGTCCGGCCCCATGAAAACGGGCTGATCGCGTTGTAACAGACAGGACGTTCCCCTCCATTTCATCGCGCTCCCGCTAACGATCAAGGCGGCCACCGCCTATCACCATACCGCCGGAATCAGCCCTATGTCCGATCCCACCGATGCCATGACGTTGCTCCCGGAACCGCTCCAGCTACCGGTGACTCTTGCCCTGGACGAATTCCGCCGGAATGCAGGCGATCGGGCGGTCGAAACCTTACCGCCCGACATCGCCAACTCGCTGGTCCGGGTGTGGGCCGCCAGCCCCTTCGTGGCCGGACATTGCGCCCGTCGGCCCGCGCTGTTGTGGGACTTGGTGGATTCGGGGCGTCTCACGCGGGCCAATGGCGAGGATGAATATCGAGAATTGCTGCGCCCCGTCCTCGAAGCCGCCAGCGGCGAGGCGGGCTTGATGGCCGCGCTGCGCCGCTTCCGCCACCGCGAGATGGTCCGCCTCGCCTGGCGGGACATCGCCGGTTGGGCGCCGCTGGAGGAGACGCTACTGGACGTGTCGCGGCTGGCGGAAACCTGCGTGGATGAAAGTTTGGCTTTTCTGTTCCGCCAAGCCTGCGCGATGCGGGGCACGCCGCTGAACCGGCACGGTCAGCCGCAATCCCTGGTGGTGCTGGGCATGGGCAAGCTGGGGGCGTGGGAGTTGAATTTTTCCTCGGACATCGACCTGATTTTCGCCTACCGCGACGACGGCACGCTGCCCGACAAGAAGGAAACCAGTTATTCCGAGTTCTACACCCGGCTGGCCCGCAGTCTGGTGAAGGCGCTGGACGCGGTGACGGAGGATGGCTTCGTGTTCCGGGTCGATACCCGGCTGCGCCCGTTTGGGGACTCGGGGGCGCTGGCGCTGAGCTTCGACGCCATGGAAGCCTATTACCAAGCCCAGGCGCGGGAATGGGAACGCTATGCCATGGTGAAGGCGCGGACCATCGCCGGGGATTTCGAGGCGGGGCGCGAGTTGGAGGAATTCCTGCGGCCCTTCGTGTACCGCCGTTATCTGGATTACCGCGCTTTGGGTGAACTGCGCGACCTAAAGCAAAAGATTTCCTTGGAACTGCAACGCAAGGACCGCCAGGAAAACGTCAAGCTGGGACCGGGCGGCATCCGCGAGATCGAATTCATCGGCCAGGCATTCCAGTTGATCCGGGGCGGGCAGGACAAGCGGCTGCGGGAGCGGCGCATCCTGGCCGTGTTGGAGACCTTGCGGGAACTGCGGCTGCTGCCGGACAAAGACGTGGACACGCTGGTGCGGGCTTATCGTTATCTCCGCACCGTCGAAAACCGCTTGCAGCAATACGCCGACCGCCAGACCCACGATTTGCCGACTTCGCCAGTGGAGCGGCTGGTCATCGCCCACGCTTTGGGGCACGCCGATTGGGGGGCGTTCAAATGGGAGCTGGACACCCGGCGGGCCAGGGTGCATGGGATTTTCCAGCAAGTCATCGCGGGCGCTCAGGGCGAAGCGGCGACGCCTCCGGTCCTCAACGGCGATGCGGCGCAGACGGCGGCGGCGTTGCGGGCTGTGGGCTGGGCCGAGCCGGACGCGGCGGTGCCGGTGCTGGAACGCTTCCTGATTTCCCGTCATGTCCGCAACATGACCCAGCGCGGCGAGGCCGAATTGAAGCGGCTGCTGCCCATGGTGCTGCGGGCGGTGGCCGGGACCGGGCAACCCTTGGCGTCCCTGGAGCGGATACTGGAAATCATCGAGGCCGTCGCCAGCCGCAATGTCTACCTGACCCTGTTGGCGGAAAACCCCCCGGCCTTGGCCCAGTTGGCGAAGCTGGCCGCGACCAGTCCATGGATCAGTAACTACATCGCCCGCCATCCGCTGCTGCTGGACGAACTGATGGACCCGCGCAGCCTGTATACGCCGCTAACCAAGGTGGAACTGGCGCGGGAGTTGGCGCGAAAGCTGGATTCGGTCGATCCCAAAGACCTGGAGCAACTGATGATCGCCCTGCGCCAGTTCAAGCAGGCCAACGTGCTGCGGGTGGCGGCGGCGGATTTGTCGGAAGCCATCCCGATCCGGGTGGTCAGTGATTTCCTCACCTACATCGCCGAAACCGTGGTCGAGTCCGCCATGCGACTAGCTTGGCAGACCACGGCGGAGAAGCATGGCCCGCCGCCCGGCGCTCGCTTCGATGAGCCGGACGGCTTCGCGGTCATCGCCTACGGCAAGCTGGGTGGGTTTGAATTGGGCTACGGCTCTGATCTGGATTTGGTGTTCCTTTACGACGGCGTCGGCACCGCGCCGACCACGGGCGACAAGCCGGTGACGACCGCCGAATTCTTCTCGCGGGTCGGCAAGCGCATCATCCACATCCTCACCACCAACACCCCGGCGGGCGTGCTGTACGAGACCGATTTGCGGCTGCGGCCTTCGGGCGGCTCGGGTCTCTTGGTCAGCAGCGTGGAAGCCTACGACACCTACCAGATGCAAAACGCCTGGACCTGGGAGCAGCAAGCCCTGGTGAAAGCCCGGTTCATCGCGGGCGATCCGGCGGTGGGGGCGAAGTTCCAGGCCATCCGCGAGAAGTCCCTGCGCCGCGAGCGGGACACCGCCGCGTTACGCGCCGAAGTCCGGGACATGCGCGAGAAAATGCGCGAAAGCTTAGGCTCGAAAGACCCGGCCAGCTTCGCCCTCAAGCAAGACCCCGGCGGTATCGTCGATATAGAGTTTCTTGTACAATTCGGCGTCCTTTCGGGTGCCCACACCCAGCCAAACCTGACGGAATGGACCGATGTGGTACGCCAATTGGATTCACTGACGGTGGCCGGTTTTACCGGCGCGGATGATGCCGAATTCCTGCGGCAAACCTACTGGGCGCTGCGCGAACGAACCCACCGGGCTTCTTTAAAAGAAGCGCCCGCCACGGCCCCGGCGGACGAATACCTGGAACCGCGCTCCCGCGTTCAGCAGATTTGGCGGGATGTGATGGAGCGCTGAACCTTTTCGACAATACCCCCGCAACAATTTTCTTAACCCAAGCATCGGAGAACGACTGATGGCGATGGATGACAAAGACGGCGTCATCTGGCTCGACGGCGAATGGCTGCCCTGGCGCGATGCCAAGGTCCATGTGTTGACCCATACCCTGCATTATGGCTGCGGCGTGTTCGAAGGACTGCGCGCCTACCGCACCGACCGGGGCGCGGCGATCTTCCGCCTGCGCGACCACACCGACCGGCTGTTCCGCTCGGCTCACATCATGAACATGGCGATGCCTTTCGATAAGGCCACCCTGGACCGGGCGCAGTGCGGAGCCGTGAGCCGCAACAATCTGGCGAGTGCCTACATCCGCCCGATGGCCTTCTTCGGCTCCGAAGCGATGGGCCTGCACGCCAAGAACATCAAGACCCACGTCATGGTCGCCGCCTGGGAATGGGGCAGCTATTTGGGGCAGGACGGCATCGAAAAGGGCATCAAGGTCCGCACGTCCTCCTACACCCGCAACCACGTCAACAGCGTGATGTGCAAGGCGAAGGCCAACGGCAATTACATCAACTCCATCCTGGCGGTGCGCGAAGCGGTGGAATGCGGTTGCGACGAAGCCCTGTTGCTGGACCACGAGGGCTATGTGGCGGAAGGCAGCGGCGAGAACATCTTCATCGTGCGGCGTGGCAAGCTCTACACCCCGGACCTGACCTCGGCCTTGGAAGGCATCACCCGCGAGACGCTGTTCACCATCGCCCGCGAGCAAGGGCTGGAAGTCGCCGAGAAGCGCATCACCCGCGACGAGGTGTACGTGGCCGACGAGGCGTTCTTCACCGGCACGGCGGCGGAAGTGACGCCGATTCGCGAACTGGATGGCCGGATCATCGGCAATGGCGGACGCGGCCCCATTACCGAGAAGCTGCAAAGCCTGTATTTCGATTATGTCCACGGGCGGCGGGAAGATCACCGGGAGTGGTTGAGTCTGGTCGAGTAAGGGCTAATCGCTCTGGAAATCAAAAAGGGTCACTTGGGTGGCCCTTTTTTATTGGCGGCACAAACCAAAAGGGCGGCCCCAGCCTACGCCGGGACCGCCCTTTCTCGCCGGGAAAACGCCGGGCTATTTAGCTCAAAACCCCCTGCAACAACCCATTCAACCGCTTCACGAACGCCGCCGGATCATCCAACTGGGCGCCCTCGCTCAGCACCGCCTGGTCGTACAGGATATTGGTCAGGTCGGCGAAACGGGCCTCGTTGGCCTCGTCGCGCAGCCGCGAAACCAGCGAATGGTCCGGGTTGATCTCGAAGATCGGCTTGGAAGTCGGCATCCCCATCCCCATGCCGCCCTGGCCCGCCGCCTTCATGATGCGCTCCATGGTCCGGCTCATGCCGTACACCTCGCTCACCAAACAGGCCGGGGAATCGGTCAAGCGACCCGACACCTTCACCTCGGCCACCTTGTCGCCCAGCACGGATTTGATGCGCTCAATCAGCGGCTCCAATTCCTTGGTGGCTTCCTCGACGTGCTGCTTATCGGATTCGTCCTCTAAGCTGCCCAGGTCCAGTTCACCCTTCGCCACCGATTGCAGGTGCTTGCCCTCAAAATCGGTGAGATAGCCCACCAGCCAATCATCCACCCGGTCGCTCAGAAGCAGCACTTCCAGCCCTTTTTTACGGAGCAGTTCCAAATGCGGGCTGTTCTTGGCGGCGGCGAAGTTCTCGGCGGTGATGTAGTAAATCTTGTCCTGGCCCTCCTTCATCCGGCCCACGTAATCGTCGAGCGAGACGTTCTGCTCGTCCGAATCGGTGTGGGTCGAGGCGAACCGCAGCAACTTGGCGATGCGTTCCTTGTTCTTGAAGTCCTCAATCGGGCCTTCCTTGAACACCTGCCCGAACTCCTTCCAGAACGCGGCGTACTTGTCGGCATCGTTCTTGGCGAGGTCTTCCAACATGCCC
>NZ_JBTEKS010000225.1:0-7422 GCF_054333355.1 Methylomagnum sp.
GTCTGTTCCAGGGCCACTTTGACGGCACCGACGATGCCGGACAGGGGTTCCTGCAAAGCTTCGAGGATTTCGTTGCTGTTGAGGACGAAGCTGCGCGGCACGCCTTCCGAGAGGTTGCGGCCCTTCACTTCGATTTCGCGGATTTCGCTGCCGGGGTAGGCCGCGCCGATTTCGTGCTTGATGCGCTCGGCGGTGGCCTCGCCGATGAGGGTGCCGTAGTTGCGGCGGACATAGTTCATGATGGCGTCGTCCAGCCGGTCGCCGCCGATGCGCACCGAGGCGGAATAGACGATGCCGTTGAGGGAGATGACCGCCACTTCCGAGGTGCCGCCGCCGATGTCGAGGACCATGGAGCCACGCGCCTCATCCACCGGCAGGCCCGCGCCCACCGCCGCCGCCATGGGTTCTTCGATCAGATACACTTCCCGCGCCCCGGCCCCGGCGGCGGATTCCTTGATGGCCCGCCGCTCCACCTGGGTGGAGCCGCAGGGCACGCAGACCAGGACGCGGGGGCTGGGGCGGAATAGCTTGTTGCGATGCACCTTATGTATGAAGTATTGGAGCATCTTCTCGGTGACGGTGAAGTCGGCGATGACGCCGTCCTTCAAGGGGCGGATGGCGGTGATGTTGCCCGGCGTCCGGCCTAGCATGGATTTGGCGGCGGACCCCACCGCCGCGATGGATTTTTGGCCCCGGTTGCGATCCTCGCGAATTGCCACCACCGAAGGCTCGTTGACCACAATGCCCTGGCCGCGAATGTAGATCAGCGTGTTGGCGGTTCCGAGGTCGATGGACAAATCGTTGGAAAAGAAACCCCGGAGGTGTTTGAAGAACATAGCGACCCTGGCTGTTAAGAAAATGGGATAATTTAACAAGCACTTACGGGTCCGGGCAAGCAATATGCCTGGGACTCCGATGGTCCGTTAAATAGGCAGATTTACGGAATGGCGGCTTTCTTGATTGTCAGATTGAGCGAGGCGATGTTCCGTTCGTGCATGGCCTTAAGGTCATTCGTTACAAAAGTATCTCAATTTTGGCAAGCTCTTGTTTCGCCGCACTGATCGTTCGACAGGCTCGGGACGGGCTTTGGTGCCTAGTAGCGAAGGGTGGCGCAATAATCAATTTTGCGTAAGACATGACCTAAGAAATTCCCGAATGCCTGTTTGCAGCCTGTTTCATCGGGCTGACCAAGGGCCGCTCTCCACGGCATTTTTCCCGCTTTTCCGATAAAATCCCCCCAGAATCATTGGCGAGAACCCATCATGTCCCTGACTACCGAAGATGTAAACAAAATTGCTTGGCTGGCTCGGCTGGCCATCGACCCGGATAAGGCCGAATCCTACGCCCGCGACTTGTCGGACATCCTGGATTTCGTCGAACAAATGAGCGCCGTGGACACATCCGAGGTGCCACCCATGGCCCATCCCATGGACCAGACCCAGCGCCTCCGCCCGGACGCCGTGGCCGAAGCCAACCAGCGGGACTGTTTCCAGGCCCACGCGCCGCTGACGGAGGGCGGGTTGTACTTGGTGCCCAAGGTCATCGAATAAATTCGGGATCGGTGGAGCCTCCTCGCCCCGCATCGCGTCTACAGGCGCTCCTACCGGCCAACCCATCCCACCTCTTACGGAATCTCCCGGAATTTGCCATGCACGAAAAAACCATCGCCGAATTGGCGCTCGGTCTTAGAAAAAAGGAATTCAGCAGCGTCGAACTGACGCAAGCCTTCCTGGCCCGGATCAAACAATATGATCCGGTCCTTAACTGCTTCGTCACCGTCACCGAGGCCGAAGCCCTGGCCCAGGCGCAGGCCGCCGACGCGGCAATCGCACGCGGCGAAGCTGGCCCCTTGACCGGCGTGCCTATCGCCCAGAAGGACATCTTTTGCACCCAGGGCGTCCGCACCTCCTGCGGCTCGAAGATGCTCGACAACTTCATCGCCCCCTACGACGCCACCGTGGTGGAGCGCTTCAAAGAGGCCGGGACGGTCATGCTGGGCAAGCTCAACATGGACGAGTTCGCCATGGGCTCGTCCAACGAGACCAGCTACTACGGCCCGGTCAAGAACCCGTGGGATACCGGCACGGTGCCGGGCGGCTCGTCCGGCGGTTCGGCCTCGGCGGTCGCGGCGCGGCTGGCGCCCGGCGCCACTGGCACCGACACCGGCGGCTCCATCCGCCAGCCTGCATCGTTCTGCGGCATCACGGGGCTAAAGCCCACTTACGGTTTGGTTTCCCGCTGGGGCATGATTGCTTTCGCTTCCAGCCTCGATCAGGGTGGCCCGATGGCCCGCACCGCCGAGGATTGCGCCCTGATGCTGCAAGCCATGGCGGGTTTCGATCCCAAGGATTCCACCAGCCTCGACCGCCCGGTGCCGGATTATTCCGCTGGTCTGAACAACAGCTTGGAAGGGTTGCGCATCGGCTTGCCGAAAGAGTTTTTCGGCGAGGGCTTGGACGCCGACATCGCCAAGCTCATTCACGAGGCGGTGGCCGAATACGAAAAGCTCGGCGCGACGGTGCGGGAAGTCTCGCTGCCCAATATGCACCTGTCGGCCCCGGCCTATTACGTCGTGGCTCCGGCGGAATGCTCCTCCAATCTGGCCCGCTTCGACGGCGTGCGCTTCGGCCATCGCTGCAAGGAGCCGAAAGACCTGAAAGACCTGTACATGCGCTCCCGTGGCGAAGGCTTCGGCGCGGAAGTCCAGCGGCGCATCCTCATCGGCACTTACGCGCTGTCCGCCGGTTACTACGACGCCTATTACCTCAAGGCCCAGCAAATCCGCCGTCTCATCAGCGACGATTTCAAACGCGCTTTCGCGGAAGTGGACGTCATCATGGGGCCGACTTCGCCATCGGTGGCGTTCCGCTTCGGCGAGAAGAGCGCCGACCCCATCGCCATGTACCTGTCCGACATCTACACCATCGCCGTGAATCTGGCCGGCTTGCCGGGCATGTCGGTTCCGGTGGGCTTCTCCAACAATCTGCCGGTGGGGATGCAGGTTATCGGCAATTATTTCTCCGAAGAGCGGCTGTTGAATCTGGCCCATCGCTATCAGGGGGTGACGGATTGGCATCGGCGGGCGCCGACCTTGTGATGTCGTGATGATTGATTTTCGCCACGTCGCCAACCGCTGCGCCGTGGCGGCGATTTAAACCGCCATGCCTCCCGAGCGCATCTACGAAATGCTTTGGGACTGCGCCTACTGCGGCGCGGCCAAGCTGCTGGGGAAAGGCCAGAAATTCTGCCCGCAGTGCGGCGCTCCGCAAGACCCGAAGACCCGCTACTTCCCCGCCGAAGACGACAAAGTCGAAGCCACCGGCCACCGCTACGAAGGTGCCGACAAGCTGTGCCCGGCCTGCCAATCGCCCAACGGCGCCCTGGCCGAATTCTGTGGGCGGTGCGGCGCCTCGCTGAGCGGCGCGAAAGAGGCCAGTCGGCTTACCGACCAAGTGCGGGCCGACGAGGCCAAATTCGCCGCCAGCCTCTCGCTACGCAAACAGGAGGAAGCCCAGCGGCGCAACCTCACCCCGGAACCCGTTATTTCCGCGAGGCCCGGACATCGCGGCAAATGGATTGCGCTCTTGGTGCTGGGACTCATCGGCTTGATCCTCGTCGGCCTGTTCTGGACCAAGGACGAAACGGTGACGCTCGCGGGCCAGCATTGGCGGCAGGAAATCCAAATCGAGCGCTACGGCCCGGTGGCGGGATCCGCTTGGTGCGACCAAATGCCCTTCGGAGCCTACGGGGTGAGCCAGCATGCCGAAGTGCGTTCCCATCGGCAGGTGCCCGACGGTCAAGATTGCCAGACCCGGCGCATCGACCGGGGCGACGGCACCTTCGTGGAGCGGGAGGAATGCCAGACCCGCTACAGCAGTGAGCCAATTTATGACCAGCGCTGCGATTACCGCATCGACCGCTGGACGCCGTCCCGCTCGGCGGTGGCGGAAGGCAGCGACCTGAATCCCCGTTGGCCCGTCACTGGAATCACGGCACCGCGACTATGCCTGGGTTGCGAGCGGGAAGGACCGCGCTCGGCGGATTACGAATGGCTATTGCAAGGCGCGGGCGGCAAGCAATACCGCTGTTCGCTGCCCGTGGAACGCTGGCGGGCTGCTTCCCCTGGAAGCCGCTGGCAGCTTGAGGTCGGCGCGGTGGATGGACGGCCCCGCTGTGGCAGCTTGAAACCGGCTGGCTAGAGCCTTGCGACGCTGTTGGCCGGGGTGACAGGCGGGCTTTCGATGGGAGTTTTAGGTTTCTGGTGATGCAACGTAATGATTCTATGACCCCCGGCACGCTAAAATCCCCTCCCATAATTATTGGGAATAGGCGGACAGTGTGAAACTCGTCGGGATAATGATTCTAGGAGCGGCGGCGCTTGGCCCCGTCGTCGCGACGGCGGCTGCGTCAGCCGAAGCGGTCATGGTCGATTCCGTATCGCCGGAAATTGAAGAACCCGAGGAGCCACCCCAGGCCGGGCCGGCATTCAACGCCGAACAGTTGCGCCGCCTGGGTGAATTACGGGCTTGGCTGGCGCGGCGGCGAGTGCAGCGGGACCGGAGCCTGCCCCTGACGCCGGAACTGAATCGGGCGCGCAATATGACGGTGTACTCGGATCGGCAATTGCTCACACCCTTGGGCCAGCGCTACGCCGTGGGTTTCCAAAGCCGCCGGAACGAGCCAGGCTCGCCGCCTATGAATCAAGGCAATCCAGTCTTGCATATTGGCCGTGGGGCCGACGGGCGGATTCATCACCGTTACGTATTCAGCGACGCCGAACAGGAGGCCAACCCGCCGCCGGTTTATGCCGCCGATGTTCCGAGCGGTCGGACCTCTCCCCGGCAGAGCTTGCCGAAAGGCACCGGCACCATCCAATCGGGCCAGCGCATCATGCGGATTTGGACCCCCGAACCCGCCGACCAACGCGCCGCGCCGCGCTTGGAATACGAGTTGCCGGATCAAAGACGCTAATCCCCCGCCCGCAACCGCTCCCAATACTCCGAGTACACCGTGATGGCATCGCCAATATCCACGGTGTATTCGCCCTTCTCCAGCAATTCATCCGGCGGATAAATCGTCGGATTGTCCCGCACGGCGGCGGGCAACAGCTTCACCGCCGCCGCATTGGGCGAGGAATAACCCAGCTTCTCGGCGATGATCTTCGCCACCTCGGGCCGCAGCAGAAAGTCGATCAGCTTGTGGGCACCGTCCGGGTTGGCCGCGCCCTTGGGGATGACTAGATTATCCATCCACAGCATGACGCCTTCCTTCGGGTAGACGTAGCGGAAGCCGGGGTCTTCCGCTTGGGCCCGGTAGGCGTTGCCATTCCAGGCCAGCCCCACATCCACCTCGCCCGTCACGTACAGCACCAGCGGCGAATCCGAGTTGAACAAGCGCACATTGGGCATAAGTTGCCGGAGCTTTTCGTAGGCTAGTCGGAGTTGGCCGGGATCGGTGCTGTTGCCGGAATAGCCCAGCGCCCGCAGGCCGACGAAGAAGACTTCCCGCACATCGTTGGGCAATAGCAGGTTGCGCTTGAATTCCGGTCGCCACAAATCGGCCCAGGACTGGACTTTGGCCGGGTCGATTTTGCCCGCGTTGACCACGATGCCGGTGCTGCCCCACATGTACGGCAGGCTGTAGGCATTGCCCGGATCGAAAGACTTATTGAGCAAGCGGGCGTCGAGGTTCTTGAGGCCGGGCAACTTGGCCCGATCCAGCGGCAGCAGCAAACTTTCCTTGCGCAGCTTGTCCACATAGTAGGTGGACGGCACGGCCAAGTCGTAACCCTCACCCCGCAATAGCTTGAGCTTGGCGTACATGGCCTCGTTGCTGTCATAGGTGGAATAGCGCACCCGGATGCCGGTCTCCGCCGTGAACTGTTCCAGCAGCTCCTCCGGCAGGTAGTCGGACCAGTTGTAGAAGCGGATTTCGGGTGGCTCGGCGTGGGCGAGCGAGGCTGCGAAAACCAAAGCCAGTGGCCACCAGCATTTAAAGCGATGTCGGATTGAGAGTACGGTGGTGGGAGTGGGCTTTAGCCCACGATCAAGCTCGGCTGTCGTGGGCTGAAGCCCGCTCCCACCACTGCCGCCGTACATAGGAGATGAAAACGCTCTAATCATCGCCGCCCCCTCCCCAGCAACACCTGCGAAGCCGATACCAGCACCAGCGACACAACAAACAACAGGGTTGCCAACGCATTGACCTCCGGCTTCACGCCCATCCGTACCATGGAGTAAATCCGCAGCGGCAGCACCTCGAAGCCCGGCCCAGTGACGAAAAAGCTCACCACCACATCATCCAGCGACAGGGTGAAGCTCAACAGCCAGCCCGCCGCGATGGCCGGTAAAGCCATGGGCAGAATGACATGCCACACCGCTTGAAGCTCGCTGGCACCCAAATCCTGCGCCGCCTCCACCAGCCGGGCGTCGAAATCTTTCAACCGGGACAGCACCGTTACGGTGACGAAGGGCAGGCAGAATGTGATGTGGGCCAGCAGCAGCGACCAGAAGCCCAGCGGCAGCCGCACCGCGATGAACAGCACCAGCAGCGCCACGCCCATCACGATGTCCGGCGACATGAGCGTGACGAACAGCAAGCCCTGCACGAAGCCCCGCCCGCGAAAGTCCGGGCGTTGCAGGCCGATGGCGCCCAGCGTGCCGATGACGGTTCCGAGCGTCGCCGCCAGCGCCGCGACCAGTAGGGAATTGAGCGCCGCGTCCAGCAGCGCGTCGTCCGCCGCGAGGTTGCGATACCAGTCCAAGGTCGCGCCCTCCCAGCGGATGCCGTACTTGGAGGCGTTGAAGGAATAGGCCACCAGCACCGCCATGGGCAGGTAGAGGAAGCCGTACACCAGCCACAGATAAAGCCGTTTCGGATCAAGCATCGAAGTCCTCGCCGGGGGCCAGCCGCCGCCGAATCAGGCTATAGGCGCCTAAAAACAAGCACAGCAGGGCAATCACTATCAGGCTGGCGGCGGCACCGAACGGCCAATCGCGGGCGTCGAGGAATTGATCCTTGAGGAAATTCCCCACCAGCAAATCGCGGGCACCACCCAGCACATCGCTGACGTAGAACAGCCCCAAGGCGGGCAGGAACACCAGCAAACTCCCGGCGGCGATACCCGACGCGGTCAGCGGGATAATGACATGCCAGAACGTGGCGAGTCGGCCCGCGCCCAGGTCCGCCGCCGCTTCGATGAGCCGCCGGTCCAGTTTTTCGAAGCTGGAATACAGCGGCAGAATCATGAACGGCAACAGCACGTACACCAAGCCGATGGCGACGGCGGGTCCGGTGTAGAGCAGGCGCACCGGCTCGTCGATCAGGCCCACCGCCAACAGCAGGTTGTTCAGGACGCCCTTGGCGGCGAGAAGGCTGCGCATCGCATAGGTACGCACCAGGGAGTTGGTCCAAAACGGGATG
>NZ_JBTEKS010000226.1:0-7379 GCF_054333355.1 Methylomagnum sp.
GCCCCGGCCCATGCCCTCGCTATGGGCTTCGACCCGCCCGCCGTGCATTTCGACCAGATTCCGCACCAAGGCCAGCCCGATGCCCAGCCCCCCCTGGGCGCGGCCCAGGCTGCGGTCCACCTGCGCGAACAGGTCGAACACCCGGGGCAGCATCTCCACCGGAATGCCGACGCCGCTGTCGCGGATGCTCACCACGGCCACGCCGCCCTGGCGCTCTGCCGTGATTTGAATGCGCCCGCCGGGTTCCGTGTACTTGGCGGCGTTATTGAGCAGGTTGGCGAACACCTGGGCGAGCCGCACCGGATCGGCGTCCAGGCAGATCGGCTCGGGCGGAAGGGCGACGCTCAGTTGGTGGCCCGCCGCCTTGATGAGCGGCTGACTGGTTTCCAGGGCGTGGCCGAGGACGGCGGCCAGGTCGACGCGCTCCTTGCGCAGCTCGATCTTGCCCCGGCTGATGCGCGACACTTCCAGAAGATCATCCACCAGCCGCACCAAGTGCCCCACTTGCCGCCGCATCATCGCGTGCAGCCGCTCGGTGGCCGGTTCTTTCGCGCTGGATTGGTGCAGCAGGTGCAGGGCGTTGCTGATGGGGGCCAAGGGGTTGCGCAACTCGTGGGCCAGGGTCGCCAGGAATTCATCCTTGCGCTGGTCGGCCTCGCGCAGGGCCTCCGCCATGCGGCGCTGCTCGGTGACGTCGGTGATCAGCGCCACCAGGTGGGAAGGCTTGCCCGCCGCGTCGCGTAGCAACGAGACGAACTTGCGGACCCAAACCGTCCCGCCATCCTTGCGCAGATAGCGGTTCTCGATCTCGAAGGACGGCAGTTCCTCGTCCTGTAGGCGGCGGTTCTCGGCCAGGTTGGCGGCGCGGTCATCCGGGTGCAAGAGGTCGGGGAAGGTGATTTGCCTGAATTCCTCCTCTGTGTACCCGAGCAACTCACAATAAGCGGGGTTGCACTGTTGGAAGCGCCCCTCCCGGTCGGCGATGGCGATGCCGATACCCGCATTTTCAAACACCGCCCGGAAGCGCTCCTCGCTGGCCCGCAGGGCTTCCTCGGTCTGCTTGCGTTCGGTGATGTCGCGCACAATCCCTTGGAATCCCACCAGATGGCCATCCGCGCCCCATAGCGGCCAAGTCCTAATGCTGATGGGGAACACGCCGCCGTCCTTGCGGATGTATTCCTTCTCGTATTCGCCGGAATCCCCGTGGGCCAGAACCCGCTCCCGCACGATGGCGTCCTCGATGGCGTGCCAGCGCGGCAGGGTCAACTGCTGATAAGTCAGGCTCCGCAATTCTTCCAGGGAATAGCCCAACATGGCCTGAAAGGCCGGGTTGGCGTCCAGGATGGGTCCATCCGGGGCCGCGGTGGCGATGCCATCGCGGCTGGCCTCGAAGATGGTCCGGCAGCGCTGCTCGCTGTCCCGCAACGCCGCCTCGTCGGCCTTGCGCTGGCGGATGTCGAGACCAATGCCGATGGTGGTGCCGTCGGGCAGGCGGACGTTGGCCCAGGCGGTATCGACCAGCGAGCCGTCCTTGGCCGTTGACCGCATGTCGCGCCAGCCGCCTTCCAGGGACAGCATGTAGTCCGCGACCCATTGGCGGTGGGCCGGATCGGGATAGCATTTGGCTAGGAAGTCCCCGCCGGCGACATCGGACTCGGTCCAGCCCAGCACGTCACGCAAGTGCTGGTTGAAGCGGAACCCTTTGAGGCTGGGGTTCCAGACGCACAGCATCACCGGGATGTTGTCGTTGATGGCGGCCAGCAGTTCGCTCTGGGCTTGCAGGGCCAGCTCGGCTTGTTTGCGCCCGCTGATGTCCTCCGTGAAGATAATGATTCCACCGATGGTGTTGTCATCCGCGCCCCGCCATGGCCGCGCCTCCCAGCGTAGCCATTGGACGGTGCCGTCGGCGCGTACAAAGCGGTCCTCGGAGGCGTTGATGACTTCGTCGGCCAGGACGCGGCGGTGAACCTCTTTCCATCGCTCGGGCATCTCGGGAAAGGCTTCGTAATGAGCGCGACCCAGCGGTTCGCCCGTGAGCCGGTAATCATCCCGCCATCGGCGGCTCACGGCGAGGTAGCGCATGTCCCGGTCGAACATGGCCACCGCCGCCGGGACGTATTCGATGAACAGCCGCAGCCGCTCCTCGCTTTCCCGCAGTGCCGCCGTGCGCTCGGTCACGCGGGCATCCAGCTCGTCATGGGCCTGCCGCAGGGTCAGCAGCGCCCGCCGGGACTGCGTGGCGAGCGCGGCCACCACCAGGGCCGTAACTGCGGCGATGCCCAGGAACAACTGGACCAGCCATTGCCGTTGTTCGGGATCGAAGGCGGGATTCGCGAATACACCCCGCCCGGTAGCGGTATAGCGTGCGGCCATAAGGGCGAGGATGAGCACGGTGGCGGTCGCGCCGGGCACGCCGAAGCGCAGGGCGCCCCATAGCAGGGGAGGCATGACGATATAGACGAACGGGAATCCCCCGCTAAAAACCAAGTGGGCAAAGGTGACGAAGACCGCGAGCATCGCCAGCCATTCCGCCCAGCGCTCGGATTTCATCTGCCACAAGGCCGCGCCCGAATGGACAACGGTCAGGACCAGGGGCGTGACGATCAACACCCCCACCGCGTCGCCCACCCACCACAGGAGCCAGGCGTTAGCGAAAGGCCCCTTACCGATCGCGTCGAGGGTGGCCGCGCCCAGCGTCGCACTGAGGGCGGGGCTGAGCACCGCGCCGCATAACGTCAGCGCCAGAACCGCCTTCAAACCATCCAAACGGAATGCCGCGCCGCACCAGCGCCGCACCAGCCAGGCACCGGCCAGGGCTTCCAGGGTGTTGCCCAGATAGATGGCGAGGACGGCGGGAAGGGGCAATTCGAACAGGGCCGTGGACCCGATGATTTCGGCGGGCAGCCCGGCCATGATCCACCAGGGCCAATGGCGCTTCTCGCTGACCAGCAAGGCCGCGAGATAAAGCCCACTCGGTGGCCAGAGGGTCACGCCCGCGGAAGGCGTGAGGGTCAGCCAGTGGCCCAGCCAGGAACCAGCCAGATAGGCCACCCCGAACAGGACCAGCCAAAACAATCCGGGATGGGGAGGGGAGGGGGTGGATGCATTCATGGTTTGGATTATGGCACGCCCAGACGGTTGGAGAGCCTTATATGACTAGCCATTCCTCCCGCCCGCTCCATTCCGGTGCGAATCTTCGGCCCAGGCGTCAATCCCGTGCGGTTTTTGGCGTCCCGCCTACTTGGTCGGCCCGGAGCCATGGCTCGTTTTGGGGCTGTTTCGGCGTGACTGAACCTGCGATCAGGGGGATTCCTCCCTGTGGCACGCCTCCTGCAATTCCCCAAGCACCAAGCAGGAGCGCCTATGAAAATCTCCCACGACGAATATCAAAACAACCACGCCTACGACGAACTTCTCGACGACCGGCACCAGCCCCGTCCGGCGGCGAAGGCGTTGTTCGAATACCTGGACTCCCTCCCGCCTGGCGAATTGGAGGCCCGCCGCCAGTCGGTGGACGCCGCCATCATGACCATGGGCATCACCTTCACGGTGTACAGCGAGGCGGGCAACATCGACCGGGCCTGGCCCTTCGACATCATCCCGAGGGTGATGGCGAAGAAGGAATGGGACCGCATCGAGGAGGGCCTGAAGCAGCGGCTCACCGCCCTCAACCTGTTCATCAACGATCTTTATAACGAGCAAGCCATCATCAAGGACGGGGTGTTCCCGGCGGAGGTGCTGGACGGCTCGAAGAACTTCCGGGAGCAGTGCCGGGGCATCACGCCCCGCTTCGGCGTGTGGGCGCATGTGTGCGGGACCGACTTGGTGCGGGACAAGGACGGCACGGTCTACGTGCTGGAGGACAACCTGCGGGTGCCGTCCGGCGTGTCCTACATGCTGGAAAACCGGCAGCTCATGAAGCGGCTGTTCCCCGAGGTGTTCCAGGCGTCCACCATCCTGCCGGTGGATGATTACCCCACCCAGCTTTACGACACCCTGGCGGCGCTGTCGCCCCGCGACATCGAGCGTCCGGTGGTGGCGGTGCTGACGCCGGGCATCTATAACTCGGCCTACTTCGAACACAGCTACCTCGCCCAGCAAATGGGCGCGGTGCTGGTGGAAGGCTCGGACCTGTTCGTCGGGGCCGACGAGGTGGTCTACATGCGGACCATTTCCGGGCCGCGCCGGGTTGATGTCATCTACCGCCGCATCGACGATGACTTCATCGACCCGGAAGCCTTCCGCGAGGATTCCACCCTGGGCATTCCCGGCCTGATGCGGGCCTGGCGGGCGGGCAAGGTGGGCATCGCCAACGCGCCGGGCGCCGGGGTCGCGGACGACAAGGTGGTCTACACCTTCGTGCCGCAGATCATCAAGTATTACCTGAACCAAGAGGCCATCATCCCCAACGTGCCGAGCTATCTCTGCATGTATGAGGATCAGCGGGACTATGTGCTGGCCAACCTGGACAAGCTGGTGGTGAAGCCCGCCAACGAGTCCGGCGGCTACGGCATGATCATCGGTCCCCGCGCCACGCCGGAGGAGCGGACGAAGTTCGCCGAACTGATCCGCGCCAACCCGCGCAACTACATGGCCCAGCCCACCCTGGATATTTCCACCGCCCCCACCCTGGTGAACGACCAACTGGCGCCCCGCCATTTGGATTTGCGGCCGTTCATCCTGCAATCCAACCGGCTGTATGCCACCACGGGCGGTCTAACCCGCGTGGCGTTGAAGGCCGGGTCGCTGGTGGTGAACTCATCGCAGGGCGGCGGCAGCAAGGACACTTGGATTGTGGATACGGAAGAGTAATGCCGTAGCCGTAGGCTGGGTTGGAGCTTCGCGAAAACCCAGCTTATTTGCATGTATTGCTGGGTTTCGTTCCTCAACCCAGCCTACCGCGCCATATTTATGAATACAGCCAGGGAGAAAGAACCATGCTATCCCGCGTCGCCGAGAACCTTTATTGGATGGCCCGCTACCTCGAACGGGCCGAGAACACCGCCCGGCTCATCAACACCACCACGCAGGTCTTGCTCGACCTGCCCCGTGGCGCCTCCTTCGGCTGGGACATCCTGCTGAAGGTGGTGGGCTTGGATAAGCTGTTCGACGAGCACTACACCGAGGCCAACGAGGCCAACATTATGCGCTTCCTGATCCAGGACGAGCGCAACCCCAGCTCCATCGTCTCCACCATCCGGGGCGCCCGCGAGAACAGCCGCACCTTCCGGGAGATTCTGCCCAAGGAATTCTGGGAGCGGGTCAACGGCCTGTACCTCTACATCCGGGAACACGCCCCCGCCGCCGCCCAGAACCGGGGCCAGCGCTACGAGGTGCTGAACCACGTCGTGGACCGGGGCCAATCCCTGGCCGGGATGCTGGTGGGCTGCATGAGCCATGACTTGGCGTTCCAGTTCATCGAATTGGGCCGGAACATCGAGCGGGCCGACATGACCACCCGCATCGTGGACATCAATTCCGCCGTGCTGCTGCCCCGCGATGGCGGCGCGTTGGAGCCGATCCAGGAGCGGCTGTGGATGAGCGTGTTGAAAGCCCTCAGCGCCTATCAGATGTACCGCCGCCATGTGGACGTGCATGTGCGGGGCACGCCGGTCCTGAATTATTTGCTGCTGGATTCCCACTTCCCGCGCGCGGTGCGGTATTGCTTGGCGAAGATCGACGAATGCCTGTCCACCTTGCCCGACCATGCCGAAGGGATGCGGGCGGCCCGCCGGTCTTGGCGGCGGCTGACGGGATTGCGTTGGGGCGGCCTGACCCCGGCGGTGCTGCACGAATATCTGGACCAATGCCAGAAGGATTTGGCCGCCATCCACATGGCGGTGTCCGCGCAATATTTCTACCGGGAGCCGCCGGAGATTCAGTCGCAAACGCAGACGCAGGCGGCGGCTTAAGTGGGAGCGGGCTTTAGCCCGCGAACAGGCGTAATGGTCGCGGGCTGAAGCCCGCTCCCACTTTCCAGCAATCCCAAGGATTTTCGATGACCTCCTCCCTGAATTTCCCCCGCTACGGCGACAAGCAGAATTCCCCCTTCTTTGAGGACTACCTAAAGCAACTGCTCGAAGAGCGCGACCGGGTCGGTCTCACCGAGATGATCCGCCAGATCGACGCCCTGATGATTACCGTGGAGCCGGGCCACTCGGTCCCCTACGTGGGCGAGTTGTGCCTGATGACGCCCTACGAATATCTGGTCACGCTGGAATCGGAGAGCCACAACACCCATGTCCTGCGGATCGACATGAACTCGCCGGACATCCTGGTGCGCGAGGTCAAAAGCCCCAACACCCAGGGCATTTTCCGCAGTCTCAACGAGGTCTACCCCATCGGTGCCCACAAGCCCAACTCGCGCTATATGGGCGAGGTGTTCCGCGTCACCAACCTGCATGAAACGGTGGAGTTGCAGAAGTCCCGCGACGTGCGGTTCTTCAACCAAGAGCAAATCCGCAAGCTGGAATTGCCCGGCAACATGGCCGTGGTCAAGCCCTCGCCCTACACCCACAACATCGTCGGCTATTGGGAGCGGCCCGAGGCCAGCATCCGTATTTATGCGCTGGGCTGGAGTTGCATCCGCGACGATGTGCAGCGGGCCTATCTGGAAGCCAAGGAAACCCGCGCCAAGCTGGGGCTAGATCCCTTGCTGTTGCCCATCGACCACCTCGCCACCCGCATCTACAGCCAGAACCGCGAGGCGTCGATCCTCGAATACCTCACCCTGACGAGTTATTACTACTGGGGTTCCTACGACATCGCCGCGCAGAATTCTTCCACCAACGTCACCAAGAGCGTGCATTTCGAGAACGAACTGGAAAGCCCGGCCAAGGTGTTCACGGCGGCCAACCATCCGTACTTCGTCAATCATTTGCTCAAGCTGCCGTCGCCGACCGAGCAATTCGTCCGCAACTTCGGGCCGCGCTTGCACCATCTGGCGGTGGCGGTGAATGACGGGGAAACCCAAGGCAAGGCCAATATCGACTACGTGGTGGATACCCTGCGGGATTGCGGCAAGGAGTTTCTGCTGGATGTGATTGGCTCGCGGGAGGAGGGCTTGAAGCAGATTTTCTCCAGCGCTTCGGAATATTCCTCGCTGATCGTGGAATACGTGCAGCGCTTCGGGGATTTCCAGGGTTTCTTCACCAAGGACAACGTGGCGGAACTGACCCACGCCGCCGGGGTGGAGGAGAGTTTGCGGGCCTTGGAGGCGTCGGCTTCGGCCTGATTTCCCCGAAGAACCCGCTATTCCTCGCGGGTTGGGGTTCCCGCGTCACCCCAAACCTGCGCCCCGGCCTTTTAGGGCTGTTTCGAATCGAGTATACGGTGGTGGGAGCGGGATTTAGCCCGCGACAGCCACGCGGATCGCGGGC
>NZ_JBTEKS010000227.1:0-7358 GCF_054333355.1 Methylomagnum sp.
ATACAGCTTCTCGTGGGCTAAAGCCCACTCCCACGGCTTCTTTTCGATGCTACTGATACCTTAACGCCTCAATCGGCCTCAATCCCGCCGCCTTCCGGGCCGGATAGAACCCGAAGAAAATCCCCACCGCCGCCGCCACGCCGAACGCCAGCATAATCGACCACAGCGTGACGACCACCGTCATGCCCGCCAAACTAGCGGTCAACCACGCGCAACCGAACCCCAAGGCCGCGCCGATGAAGCTCCCGGCCAGCGAGATAATCAGCGCCTCCACCAAGAATTGCAGCAGGATGTCCCGCCGCCGTGCGCCTATCGCCATGCGGATGCCGATCTCGCGGGTGCGCTCCGTCACCGACACCAGCATGATATTCATGATGCCGATGCCGCCCACCAGCAGCGACACCGAGGCAATCGCCCCAAGCATCGCCGACATGGCCTTGGTCGTCCCGGCGGCGGTTTGGGCCAGCGCGGTGAGGTTCCGCACCGTGAAATCATCGTCCTGGCCGGGCCGGATGCGGTGCCGCTGGCGCAGCAGGTCCGCCATGTTGCGTTCCGCGCCGGGCATGACCTCCGCCGATTTCGCCTTCACCATCATGAAGCGGATCATGCCCGGAAACTGGTTGCCGAATAGCTGTCGCTGCGCCGTGGTCAAGGGCACCATGGCCGTGTCGTCCTGATCGCGCCCGTCCAAGCTCTGCCCCTTGGGCGCCAACACCCCCAGCACCAGGAACGGGCTGTTCTTCACCCGCACCGTCTTGCCCACCGGGTCTTCGTCGCCGAACAAATTCCGCACCACGGTCTGGCCCAACACGATGACCCGCGTCGCCGAGCGCACGTCGCTGTCGGTGAACGTGGTCCCGGCCACTGGATACCAATCGCGGACCTCGAACGACTCCGGCGTGGTGCCCGCAATCATCGTGGTCCAGTTGTTGGGTCCGTAAATCACCTGGGCGTTGTTGGGAAAGATCGGCGCGACGGCGGCGATTTCGGGCAGTTCGCCGATGGCGGCGGCGTCGCTGGCGGTGAGGGTCGGCACGGTGCCGCCGCCCATCCGCACCCCGCCGGAGGTGGACGAGCCGGACAGCACGATAAAGAGGTTGCTGCCCATGGACGCGATGGATTCGCTCACCATGGCCTGGGCGCCCTGCCCTATCGCCAGCATCAGCACCACCGCGCCGACGCCGATAATCATCCCGAGCATGGTCAGGGCGGTGCGCAGGCGGTTGGCACCCATGGCTTGCAGGGCTTCGGCGAGGATGTCGGACAGGCTCATGGGCGGGCCGCTCTCAGCACGTCGTCCACCGGCCCGTCCCCGGCGATGTGGCCGTCCACGATGTGGATGAGCCGCTGGGCGTGGCGGGCGATGTCGGGTTCGTGGGTCACTAGCACGATGGTCAAGCCTTGGTGGCGGTTGAGGTCTTCAAACAGGGCCATGATTTCTTCGCTGGTGTGGGTGTCGAGGTTGCCGGTGGGTTCGTCGGCCAGGATGAGTTTGGGCGAGTTGGCGAGGGCGCGGGCGATGGCGACGCGCTGTTGTTGCCCGCCGGAAAGTTGGGTGGGCCGATGCTTGGCCCGGTGCGCCAGTCCGACCCGGCCCAGCATTTCGACGGCGATGGCCTCGCGCTGGGCGCGGCTGATGCCGGCATAGATGAGCGGGAGGGCCACGTTGTCGCCGATGCTTTTGCGGGGCAGCAGGTTGAAGCCTTGGAACACGAAGCCGATGAGTTGGTTACGGAGCGCGGCGAGTTGGTCCACGTCGAGGTGGGCGGTGTCGGTGCCGTTGAGGAGGTAATGGCCGGCGGTGGGCACGTCCAGGCAGCCTAGGATATTCATTAAGGTGGATTTACCGGAACCAGAGGGTCCCATGATGGCGACGAATTCGCCGGGGTATATGGCGAAGTTTAGGCCGTGCAGGACGGGGAGGGATTCGCCGTCGCCGAAGGTGTAGTTTTTGGTTAGGGATTTGGCTTGGATTAGGGGGGGCATGGGGTTGGTGTATTTAAAGATTTAGGCCAAACTGCAATTGTTATACAAATAAGATTTTCGTGAGATAATTAGACTTATGCGTGAAACGAGGCATTTTTAGGGACTCCAGTGTACCTCAATTGATCGCAGACAAACCCACATAACTAGCAACCTCAAAGCAGCCGGAACCAATCATGACTTTTTACAAAAGTGAAGCATACGAACATGGCCTTAATTCTGACGATGGCTTTTTATCGAAAAACATTATAAATATGTTAAACGGCTATAGCACCGAATATAAAATAGAATTTTTGGAGGGGCGTATGTGCAGATTATCATACCAAGGCTATGGACCTACACCGGCAGCCTTATTTATAGGTGAGGAAGCAAGGAAATTAGGGCTTCCGCGTGAAGAAGTTTATGAAAAAGTTATTACTCCACATGATGCTCAGATAGAACCCCTTGGCGTAGAGGACTGGGAGTTACGCACTAGCTTTAACAATGGATACGATGGAGATATTGATATTTAACATGCTATCAGGTCGAAACTGCGGCAAAAATGTAATCGCATCTTTTAGCGTATTCCCAAGCCGGAGCTTGGGAACCAGCATAAGTGGAGGATTTACGAAAATGGCTAAACGTGACGAATTACGGCCCGAATACAAACTGGAAGATTTAGGTATTGGCGTCCGTGGGAAACATTACGAAGAATATGCCGCATCGCTCCAACCAGAAAAGTTTGATTATACCGACTGGCGGCAAGACCTTTTTGAAGGCATGAGCGGACGCGAAATAAGCCAGAAAGCCATGGAATATCAACAAGTGCTGAAAGGCAAGTAATCAAACCCCCGCTTAGGAATGCAGTCTTGGAAGCCCTAGCTTCCCGTGTCCGAACGCTCAGAAAGCTAGAAGCTCTCCGGGTTTTGAGTTCCCAAGCCAGAGCTTGAGAACCAGCATAAACGCAACTAAACCCAAATAGGAAACCCCATGAAATTCCCCGAACTGGACAGAATCACCATGGACCCCAATGTCATGGGCGGAAAACCTTGTATCCGTGGCATGAGAGTCACCGTCGGCACCATTACCGGCCTTGTCGCCTCATCTGCCTCATTCAAAGAAATATTGGAGCTATACCCTTATTTGGAAGAGGAAGATATCAAAGCCGCATTATCCTATGCAACATGGCGCACCGAAGAATATGATATGGCACTGTAAGCATGAAGATTCTTCTGGACATGAATCTATCGCCACTTTGGGTTCCGTTTCTGCAAGCGGCGGGATATACCGTCAAACATTGGAGCGAAATCGGCGATATTACCGCACCGGATACGGAAATCATGGAATGGGCACGGCTCAATGGCTATATCGTATTCACCCATGATTTAGATTTCGGTGCCCTACTCTTCGCAACAGGCGCGACGGCCCCGAGCGTCATTCAAATAAGGACCGAAGACATTCGGCCAAAAAGCGTCGGTAATATGGTTTTACTTGCGCTACAAAAAGCAGAAAATGAAATCAGACAGGGCGCATTGGTGAGTATTGACCCAAAGAAAAACCGAATCCGGCTGCTGCCTTTGAAGTGATAGCCCAAGCTCTAGCTTCCCGTGCCCGAACGCTCGGGAAGCTAGAAGTTCTCCGAGTTTCGGGTTCCCAAGCCGGAGCTTGGGAACCAGCCCCTTACTTACCTATCGAGGTAAACCCATGCACCCAATACTCGCCTCATTCAGCGCCAGCCTCGCCGAATTAAAGAAAAGCCCCACCGCCCTTTTGGACCAAGCCGACGGCGAACCCATCGCCATTATCAACCATAACCTACCCATGGCCTATCTAATCCCGGCAGAACGTTATGAGCAACTGATGGAAAAACTGGAAGATTATGAATTAGGCGAAATCGTCAAAGCAAGACAGGCCGAAAAACCGTTAGCCGTGGAAGTGGCGCTTGATGACTTATAACCTATCGCTCCCACGCCTCTGGATAAGGACGGGCCGCAAAGCGGCCAAACCTGCATTCCCACGCAGAACGTGGGAACGATTTCACGATTTCATTGGTAAGCAACACGGATCATTGAGACATGAATCACCCGAATCAATTAATCCCGGAAATCGTTAATCGACTAATCCAACAATTCCAACCAGAATCCATCTTCCTCTTTGGCTCACACGCCTGGGGAAATCCCGACTCAAATAGCGACCTGGATTTACTCGTCATCGTTCCCCAAAGCGATGTTTCTCCGACCAAGCGAGCGTCCATCGCCTATCGCTGTTTACGCGATATTCCCTATCCTCTGGATATTCTGGTAAGAACCCCAAAAGAAATTGACCGATTCGCGCAAGTACCCAGCTCCCTAGAGCATCAGATACTATCGCAAGGGAAACGGCTTTATGGATGAAAAAGCCACCTTGGTAAAAAACTGGCTAATTAAAGCGCAACACGACTTGATAGCGGCAAAAAAGCTAAGTCTCGATTTAGGAATATGCCTGGATGTGGCTATTTATCACTGCCAACAAGCAGGCGAAAAAGCCATAAAAGGCTTTTTGGTTTTCCACGACCAACCATTTCCAAAAACCCATGACCTGAGATTGCTTGCTCAATTAGCCCTTAGAATTGATTCCAGGTTTGAACAACATCAAGAGGCAGCGGAAATATTGACGCCTTACGCTACGGAGTTTCGCTATCCAGGCGATATTTTGGAACCTACAGCGGAGGAAATGCGGGAAGCCCTTGAAAAAGCGGAGGGGCTTCTGGATGTTGTTACTTTGCTAATAAATCAGCCCGCGTAGCCTAGGTTCTGTTGACGTAAGCGCGAAAAGCGCCAAGAAACATGGACTTACGTTTTTAGGGGCGGCGGCTAACCGTCTGTTTCAAAAACCCATTTTTCCTTACGTCAACAGAACCTAGGTAAACCACAATAAAATAGAAAAAGTAGGATGGGTAGAGCGCAGCGAAACCCATCAATTCCAGTCATTCGAAACGGGGCAATAATCCTCGTGTTCATCCTACACAAATTGGTTATCGCAGCATTCGAGAAATTCAACTCACCGCCAAGAATCCCGCCCCGCCCCCGAGTGATAAGCCTCCCGGTCAGCATTCAGCGCTTCTTCCAATTGCTGCCGGGCCTCCCGCATCACTGAAATCAACTCCTCCTCGTCGCCCCGCGCCTCAAAGCGCTTGTTGAGCGTCCGCAAATCGTGGGCGCGGAATTTCAGCGCGGCCTGGCGGGCGGCGTGCGGCCCAAAGCCCAATTGCACCAAGGCTTGCTCGCCGAGTAACAAGGCCGACTCGAACACCTCCCGCTGAAAAAACGGCACGTCCCGCTCGATCAACTCGAAAGCGTGCTGCACATTGCGCACCCGCGCCAAGATGACGAGATGCGGAAACGCCTGCCTCACGGCGTCGATGGCGACAATGATGAGCTTGGCCTGTTCCGCGCCTGCCGCCCGCAGCAGGTCGAGCCGGGTGGCGTCGCCGTAAAACACCTTGTGGCCGAAGCGGCGGATGGTGTCGATGTGGATGGGATCGTGGTCGAGGATGGTCACGCCGATCCGGTGCGCGGCCAGCAAGCGCCCGATGATCTGCCCGAACCGCCCGAACCCGGCGACGATGACTGGATTGCCCTCGTCCTCCGGCGCGTCGTAGGCGGGCTTGCGCCGCCCTGAGAAAAACGGCTCGATCCACCGGCCATGCAGGCTGAGCAAGAACGGCGTGGTCATCATCGACAAGGCCACCACGGCGGCCAAGAGGTCCGCGATGTCCGCCGGGATGATGCCTTGCGCCTGGGCCGTGGTGTTCAGCACGAAGGCGAATTCGCCGCCTTGCGACAGCAGCATCGCGAAAAACCAGCGCTGCGCCTTGGGCACCTCGAACCACCAGCCTAAGCCCCACAGGATAACCAGCTTCACCGACACGAACACCGCCACCAAGGCCAGCAGGATTTGCCAATGGCTTTGAATCAGCGCCAAATCCAGCGACATGCCGATGGCGATGAAGAACAGGCCCAGCAGCAAACCCTTGAACGGCTCCAAGTCGGCTTCCAGGGCGTGGCGGTATTCCGATTCGGCCAGCAGCACCCCGGCCAGGAAGGTGCCCAGCGCCATGGACATGCCCACGGCGTTCATCAGCAAGGCAATGGCGATGACGATGAGCAGCGCGGAAGCGGTGAAGATTTCCCGTTGCTGGGTGATGGCCACGAACCGCAGCAGCGGCAGCAGCACGAACCGCCCGCCCACCACGATGCTCACAATCACCGCCGCCGCCTTGGCCGCGCCGGGCCAATCGAAGCCTTCGGCGGCGGCCTGCTGCCCCAAGAAGGGCAACAAAGCCAGCATGGGGATGACGGCCAAATCCTGAAACAGCAGGGTCGCGAAACCCAGCCGCCCCGCCGGGGTGGCTTGTTCGTTGCGTTCGGTGAGGATTTGCAGGGCGATGGCGGTGGACGAGAGGGACAGGCCCATGGCGGCGATCACGGCCACTTGCCAGTCCATGCGGAAGGCCAGCGCCAAGCCCGCCAGCAGGGCCGTGGTCGTCAACACCTGCAAGCCGCCCAGGCCGAAAATCGGGCGGCGCATTTCCCACAGCCGCTGGGGCGCCAGTTCCAGCCCCACCAGAAACAGCATGATGACCACGCCCAATTCGGCGAAGTGCATCATTTCTTCCCCCTCGGCAATCAGGCCCAGCCCGGCGGGACCGATGGCCAACCCCGCCAGCAGATAGCCCAGCACTGAACCCAGCCCCAGCCGCTTGGCGAGGGGCACGCAGACCACCGCCCCGACCAGGTAAATCAGGACGTGCTGCAACAGCAATGGCTCATGCACGGCGCGCCTCCGGCCCGGACAGGGCGACCAGTCGTTCCCGGAAGGCCAGGGCGTGGCGGGCGATGCGGTCCGGGTCGGCCTCGTGGGCACCGTGGAACACCATCGGCTCCAGCCAATTCATGCCGCAGAAGCTGGCGGTGATTTCAAAGGGCTTGAGCAATTCGGCCATGGTGGCGCGGCCCGGCACGCCGGGGGCGTAGGCGGTGGCGGGCATTCCGGTGGTGACGCTGTGCAGCCAGCGCTTGCCGCGCAGGGCCGCCTCGCCGCTGCTGTGGGCGAAGTCTTGCTCCAGGACTACGTCGATCCATTCCTTTAATAGGGCGGGGCCGCTGTACCAGTAGAACGGGTGCTGGAAGACGATGAGTTCTGCGGCGCGGAGGAGGGTTTGCTCGCGGGCCACGTCCACGTAGAAGTTGGGGTAGCGGGCGTAGAGTTCGTTGACCGTGACGGCGGGCAGGTCTTGCAGCGCCGCCACCAGGGCGCGGTTGACCCGTGAGCGTTCGGGATAGGGGTGGATGAGTTGGACGAGGATGGACATGGCAGGCGGGGGTCGGGCTGGCTATGTTTTGGATCATAGCATG
>NZ_JBTEKS010000228.1:0-7286 GCF_054333355.1 Methylomagnum sp.
ACCGATGGCGCCCATCCCGCCCGTGATGAGGTACACGCCATCCGGGCGGAACACGCTGGATTCAAAAGTGGGGAAATCCGCCGGATCGACTTCGACCAAGCTTTTCACCGACCGGCGTTGCCCCTCGTAACGGATTTCTAACCCATCCCGCGCCCCGAACTCGTCGGCCAGATTCGGCACGGCGTCCGCCAGCACGCCGGGGAAATCTTCGGCCCCGCCACACGCCAGCCCCGCGCTATGGATATCTAGCCACGGCATTTCCTGCCGCAGCGTCCGCGCCAAGCCGCCGACCCCCGCCAGCGCACCGGCCAGGACGTGCTTCGCCCACGGATACACGTACAGCAACTCGGCGGATTCGCCAGCCCGGTTGCGGGCCAGTTCCCGGCACAGCAGGAACACCGAGATCGGGCCGAGCTTGAGTGCCGCCTGGGCATCCACGCCGCCGCGCAAGGCCGGGTGCGACCACGCATGGACAATACGCACAGGCCAACCACCCGTTTCCCGCAGCAGCCGGGCATAGTCGGCACCGTCGTCCGGTCGAATCAGAAAATCATTGGGGCCGGTTTGGCGGAATTCCGCGCCGGGCCGCGCCACCAGGATGTGGGCCGCGCCCGCTGGGGCGAACCGCTCGCGCAAGCTGCGGGCCGAGGCTTCGTCGGCGGCGAACAGCACCCAGGCGTGGGACGCGCCGTCCCGTGGGGCGGGCATGGATTCTCGATCCGCCGTTTGCCAGCGAGGCTTGAGCCGCAGCAATTCTCCCGCCGGGCGGCTTTCCGGCGCTTTCTCCGCGCTGAACGGCGCGGCGATGAAGTCATGGAACCGGACGCAGACCTCGCCCCGCTCATCCGCCAAGCACATGGTGAACTTGAGCAGCGGAGCCTCGCCCTGGCGTAGCGTCTGGGTGAGGCGGGCGTGGGCGTACAGCCTGTCCGGCAGCGGCTTTAAAATTTCAAACCGGCCCAAGGTGAAGGGCAGATAGCGGGCTTTTAAGCGCTGGGCGGTGACGCCCGCCACGGTCTGGATCGCGCCATCGAGCAGGGACGGGTGCAAGGCAAAGCCCGTGTCGCCCCGCAAGTGCGGCGGCAGTTCCAACAGCGTCAGGACTTCATCCGGGCTGGCGTGCATGTCCCGGATCACCTGGAAGCTGGGGCCAAGATCGAACTGCACATCCCGCAGCAGCCGGTAATAGTCCTCGCGGCTCCTGTGCATGGGACAGCGGGCGAGGATGTCCGCCACGTCCAGCCGTTCGGCGTCCGCCGCCGTGCTGTGTTGCGGTGCCAGGACGGCCTTGCCCTGGGTGAACAGGATGCGGGTGCCATCCGGGGCGCGGTGGGCGATTTCAAAAGCCAGTTCGCCATCGGTCTCCGTCAGTTCCACATCCACCGCCAGCGTGGGCGTTTCCAGCACGATGGGCCTGATCCAGACGATGTTACGCAGCGTCGCGACCCGTTGGCCGGATGCGGCGGCGCAGGCGGCCCGCGCCATTTCGATATGGGCCACCCCCGGCAGGATGAGGCGGTCGGTGATGCGGTGGTCGGCGAGGAAAAATTCCTCCTGCCGCAGAACCTTGGTGTATTTCGTGCCCGGCGCGGCGTCGGCGGCGGGTCCGTCGAGGAGAGGATGTATTCCCATGAAGGACTCCGGGGTGTGGGCCGCTGGCTGGGACGGGCGGGGCACCCAATAGCTGTGGCGGGCGAAGGGATAGGTGGGCAGCGCGGCCCGGCGGGGCGCGTCGGGATACAGCGGGGTTTGGGCGAGGTCGGCTCCTTGCGTCCAGGCGCGGGCGAGGCTACGCCAATCCTCGGCTTGGGCGAGGGCGAGCAAATCTTCCGCCGGATGCGCCGCCTTGGCTTTGCTGTCGCCCAGGCTGCCCCGGTACAGGTCCGCCGATTCCGCGCCGCTTTCGGCCCAATCCCGTAGCGTTTCCAGCAACCGCCACGGGTTGGCGGCGACCAGGGCCAGCCGCTCTTCCATGGCGGTTCGGCCCGCGTGCAGGGTGTGGGCGACGGCACGGAGGGACACCGGCCCCGTTGGGTCGCGCAGCGCTTTGTCCAGCCAATCGGCCAAGCGCAGGACGTAGGCGCGGAGCCGGTCCTCGTCGGCGGCGGACAGCAGGATTAGGACGGGCCGGGTGCCTTCCCGCGCCATTTCGGGTTCGGGCAAAAATTCTTCCAGCACCAGATGGGCGTTGGTCCCGCCGAAACCGAAGGAGCTAATCCCGGCGCGGCGCGGCAACGCTTGCCCGGACGAATCGCGGAGGCGCGGCCAAGGGGTGGTCTGCTCGGCCAGCCGGAACGGGCTGTTATCCAGTTGCAGCAGCGGGTTGGCTTCCCGGAAATGGGCGATGCCCGGAATCATCCCATGCCGGAACGCCAGCACGACCTTGATGACGCCCGCGATGCCCGCCGCCGCTTCCAAATGGCCGATATTGGCCTTCACCGAACCGACCGCGCAGCGGCCATCCCCAGCGGGCGGGTGGCCCCAGTGTTCGTACAACTGTTGGAAGGCTTTCTTCAAGCCGTTCATTTCCACCGGATCGCCCAGCTTTGTGCCGGTGCCGTGGGCTTCTATATAAGTGGCGGTGGCGGGATCAAGACCGGCGCGTTGCCAAGCGTCGGCGATGACCTCGGCCTGGGCCTGGGGATTGGGGGCGGTGAAGGAATTGGCCTTGCCGCCGTGGTTGGTAGCCGTGCCCCGGATGACGGCGTGGATGGGATCACCATCCCGTAGCGCCGCATCCAGCGGCTTGAGCAAGACGGCCCCGACGCCTTCCCCGCGCACATAGCCATCGGCCTCCGCGTCGAAGGGGCGGGCGCGGCCTTGCCGGGACAGCATCCCGGCCCGGTCGAAGGAGATATGGGCCGAGGGCGTCGCCATGAGCTGCACGCCCCCGGCGATGGCGAGTTCGCAATGGCCGCTTTGGAGCGCCTGCACAGCGCGATGAATCGCCACCAGCGAACTGGAACAAGCGGTGTCCACGGTCTCGCTGGGACCGCGCAGGTCGAGAAGATAAGAGACCCGGTTGGACACCACGGAATGAGCCGCGCCCGTGGACAAATAAGCGTCCACCGGAACGCCGCTCTCCCGCAGTAACTCGTGGTAATCCCAGGTGCAAACCCCGGTGAAAACCCCGGTCTTGCTCCGCGCCAGCGCAGCGGGCCGGTAGCCCGCGTCCTCGATGGCCGACCAGACGCATTCCAGATAGAGGCGTTGCTGGGGGTCCATCAATTCCGCTTCGCGGGGCGCGATGTTGAAGAACGGCGCGTCGAACTGGTCGGCGCCGTGGATGAAGCCGCCCCACCGGCTCAGGGTCTTGCCGGGCTGGTCTTGCGGGTCGCCGTAATGCTCGCGCCAATCCCATCGCTCGGGCGGGATTTCGGTGATGAGGCTGCGGCATTCGGCGAGGTGGGACCAGAATTCGTCGAGGCTGGCCGATTGGGGCATCACCCCGGCCAGGCCGATGATGGCGATGGGGGTTTGAGATGGAACATTTGCATAGGATGGGTGCAGCGCAGCGGAACCCATCACGCCCGGAGGCACGGAATCAACCCGCTCCGGTGGCTCGGGCGATGGGTTGCGGCGCGGCGGATTTTTTGTGGCATGGACAAGCGTCGTGAGCGCGCCTTCACCCATCCTATGGGGGAGTGTGATTTGCTCCGGGTAGGTTTGCAGCAGGTGTTCCGCCACGTTCCGCAGGGTGTGGTATTCAAAGAACAGGGTCGGCAGGACGGTCAGCCCATACCGCTCATTGATGCGGTTGGTGAGCCGGGTCCGGTTGATGGAGTCGATGCCGAAGGCGCTCAGTTCCTCCTCGCCGTCCAGGTCGGCGGGGTCGATTTTCAGGAGTTGCGAGACGAACCCGCGCAGGGTGTCCTCCACGCCCGCACGCATATCATCGGCTTCTTGCTCCCTCTCCCTGTGGGAGACCTGTCCTGAGCGCAGTCGAAGGGGGGTTGGGGTGAGGGTGTTCAAATAAGGTTTTTCTTCCACTGTAATTCCTCGCATCGCACCCACCCCGAAATGGGCGCGGATGGCTTCCCCGTCCCCCTCCACCACCATGACGCGGCCCCGTTCCCCGGCCAGGACGGCGTCAAGAATTTCCAGCCCGGCCCGGTTGCTCAGCGGACTCATGCGCCACTGGCCGGTCATGATCTTTTGCGCTTCGGGATCGACCCGCATCCCGCCCTCCGCCCAATAGGGCCAGTTGATGGCGAAGGAGAGGCCCGGGCGATTCTGCGCCCGCCGCCAATCGACGAAGGCGTCCATGAAGCGGTTGGCATAGGCGTAATCGCCCTGGCCGATGTTGCCCGCGACGGCGGACACCGATGAGGCCAAGCAGAAGAAATCCAGCGGCGCATCGCCCAAAGCCCGGTCCAGATTAACCGTCCCGAACAGCTTGGCGGCCAGCACCTCGTCCAGTTCCCGCGCCGTTTTATTAACCAAATAGGCGTCCCGATGCACCCCGGCGCAATGGAACACCCCGTCGATGCGTCCGAATCGCTCCCGCACCTGGACGACCACCCGCCGCACCTGGGCCTCGTCCGCCACGTCGGCCCGCCAATACAGCGCCGGGGTACCGGGGCCGTTGAGGGTATTCAGCCGATCCTGCTGCCGTGAATCCGGGTAGCTCCGCCCCACCAGCGCCAGCTTCGCGCCCGCCCGGGCCAGATGCTCCGCCACGGTCAGCGGGATGGCGCCCAGCCCGCCGGTGATGAGATAGACCCCGCCGGGGCGCACCCTTGGCGCGGCGGACAATTCCGGCGTGAACTCCCGCAAGCGCCGCGCCTCGCGGACGCCATCTATCCAGCGGATGTCGCGCTCGCCAGTGTCGGTCGCCAGTTCCAGCCGCAGTGCTTCCGCCAGCAGGCGCGAGCGCACCTGTTCCGGTATCGCAGGCGCGTGGGTCATTTGGATGGATCGGCCATCCACATGACGGTTTTCCAGCGCCACCGTCCTGACCAGCGCCGCCATGGCCTCGTAATGGGGCTGGGGTTCATCCCGGTCTTGCGAATAGACAAAAAACAGCCGCCTCGGCGTGGCCGCGTCACGGCGCAGCAGGGCTTGGCTCAAATACAGGAACCCATGGACACCGCGCCGCAGTTGCGCCGCCAGCGCCGCCCGGTCGGTGGCGAAGCGTTCCCGTGCCAGCAGATGGACGACGGCACCGGGCGAGCGGCCCTGGTCCGCCAAGGTCGCCAGCAAGCGCGAATAATCCTCCGGGCTGTCGGGATTGAATTCATAGGTGGCGGCGTCGAGCTGGCCGAATACCGCGCCGGGCCGGGCCAGGATGAGCAGCGGCACCGGCTGGCCCGCTGTCACGAAGCTAACCCGCAGCGCGTCCCGCGTTCCGCCGTCCGCGTCGATGAGCAGGCAGACCGCCGGGGATTCGGCCCGTACCGGCGGGGCGGCTTCCCAGACTTCCTCGAAATACAGCCGCTCGACTTGAGCCGGTGATTCCACAAGCGATTCCACCTGGGCAGGCGGCACCGCCAGGATGGCGAAATCCCGGATGCTCATCACTACCGCCCCGGCGGTGTCGGTGACGGTGATGTCGAACCGCTTCAAGTCCGCCCGCGTGGTCGATGTCCCGGCCCGTACCGTCCGCACGTACAACTCCGCCGGGAGCGGCCCGCCCACGATTTCGC
This sequence comes from Methylomagnum sp., assembly GCF_054333355.1. NCBI lineage: Bacteria > Pseudomonadati > Pseudomonadota > Gammaproteobacteria > Methylococcales > Methylococcaceae > Methylomagnum > Methylomagnum sp. The sequence goes on from NZ_JBTEKS010000228.1 coordinate 5,646, forward strand.
CGAGGGTGAAGGGTAGACAGGGCGTGTTATCGCGGATGTCCTGATCCGCGACTAGGCCGATAACGGTTTGCAAAACGCCATCCAGCAGGGCGGGATGAGCGGCGAATTCCGCCAGTCGCGCCGTCAGCGCGGGGGGCAGGACCAGCCGCGCCAGCGCCTCGTTTTCATCGCGCCAAAGTTCCTCGACCACTTGGAAGGTCGATCCGTACTCGATGCCGCCCCGCTTGAACAGGGCGTAGCGTTCGGCCCTGGTCTTCCAGGGTTGGAGCTTGGCCCGCAAAGCCGCGAGGTCCAGCCGTGCGTCGAGCCGGGCGGCGGGTTCCTGCGCCCACTGGCCTTGGGCGTGGAGGGTGCCGTCGCCGGAGCGGACTTCAAAGCCATGGGCGCGGGCCTGGGGCGTAAACGCTAGGTGGATTTCCACGGGCGCGGCGGTGGCGTCGATGGGTTGGCTCCACACCAGATTCCGCAAGGGGCCAGCGCTCAAACCGGCCTCGCGCCCAGCGGCCAGCACCAGGTCGATGTAGGCCGCCGCCGGGAGGATTTTCCGGCCCTTAACGAGGTGGTCCGCTAGGAAGAATTCGCCGCCGGTTAGGGTGGTTTCAAAACGGCGCTCTCCCGGCGCTTCGACGCTCCGCCAAGCCACGGGCATTCCGGTGGGGCTGTCCTGGGTGGCCGTGTCGGGGCGGGGCAGCCAGCAGCGGCGGAGTTCAAAGGGATAGCCGGGCAGGGAAACGCGGCGGCAGTCCCGCCCGGCGTAGAGTTTTTCCCAGGGCAGGGCATGGCCTAGTCGGTAAAGCTCGGCGAGGCGGTGCAAGCGTTCCAGCGCTTCCTCAGCCGTTCCCACCCCGTTTGCGCCGCTTTCCAGCCAGTGGCGGGCGGTCGCGGCGGCGGCTTCATCCAGAGCTTTGCTAGAGGCTTTCGCCACGGGCGGCGAAGCCACGGCGGCATCGAGCCGTGCCAGCAGGTCCGCAGGGTCGCGCACCACGAAGGCCAGCCGGTAAGGGTAATCATCCCGGCCCACTTGCAAGGTGAACGCGATGTCGATGAGCCGTTCGGTCTGGCCGACGCCTTCCAGCCAAGCCTTCAAATCGGCGGCGTACCGGGCCAGGGCGGTGTCCGTCCGGGCCGACAGCGTGACCAGATAACCCGGCCAAGGCCATTCGGACCCGGCGGCGGGGCGGGGCGCGGCGGGTTCCTCGATGACGATATGGCAATTGGTGCCGCTCAGTCCAAACGCGCTGATGGCGGCGCGGCGCGGCACGCCCGCCGGGGGATGCCAGGGGATGCGCCGGGTGTTCACGTAGAAGGGGCTGTTCTCGAAGTCAATGGAACCGTTGCCCTTGTGGAAATGCAGTGAGGGCACCAGTTCGCGGTGCTTCAAGCACAGCAGCAGCTTGATTAAACCGGCCACGCCGGACGCGGTGAGGGCGTGGCCGATGTTGCTTTTCACCGAGCCGATGGCGCAGAAACGGCGTTGGTCGGTGTAGCGGCGGAAGGCTTCGGTGAGGGCGTCGAACTCGATGGGGTCGCCCAAGCGGGTACCCGTGCCGTGGGCCTCCACATAGCCGAGCGTGGCCGGGTCGATGCCGTAAGCGTCATAGACCGCGTATTCCAAGGCGCTTTGCGACGGGCCGTTGGGGG
>NZ_JBTEKS010000229.1:0-7223 GCF_054333355.1 Methylomagnum sp.
TCTCAGGCGTGGGCTGAAGCCCGCTCCCGCCACCTCAAATCCGGCTCAACAATTCCGCCTTCTTCCCGGCGAATTCTTCCTCCGTCAGTACTCCCTTCTGCCGTAATTCCGCCAGCCGCTCAATGGCCTTGAACACGTCGGCCTCGCTATTCAAGGGCGCCGACGGGGTTTCGACGGGCACCGGGCTAGGCGCGTAAGGCTCCGGGGCCGACGGCGCGGGCGGCGCGAAATTCCCGCCGCCGGACACCACCGGCAAGTCCTCCACCCGCACCAGGCCGTACTGGCTGGTGAAGCTCAGCGAAGACCCGTAGCCCTGTTGCTGGGAAACGCCGCCGATCTGATGGTCGAGGGTGTCGTACACCGTGACCTGTCCGCCGATGTCCACCGCCAGCCGCCGGGCGCCGGGAAACACCGCGTAGCGGAGGTTGTTCTGGCTGCCGGTCGAGCCGGGCGGACCGAACTCCCCCGGCCACCATCCGCCCGCCGCGCCGGTGGGTGGGATGAACAGGCTCTCGCCACCGCCGCCGCTGCCTTGATACTGGCCCTGGCTTTGGGTCGGCGCCGCCCACAGGGGCGGGTTGTTGGCGAGTTGCCGGGACAAGTCGCTGCACAGCCCATCGACCCGGTATTTCAGGGCGGTGTTGAACATGTCGCCCACCATGGTCATGCCGCCCTGCATCCACTGGCAGCCGCCGCCGAATTCCGGGTGGTTGAATTGCGCCATGGTGCCGCCGCCTTCCGTCACCGCCCACAATGCGGTCGTGACCGCGTCCTGGCTGAATCCATGGCGCTGGGCCAAGTCGGCGACGATTTGCTGGCCTTGGGGGGTGAGGTTGGTCATGGGCGTGGCTCCTAAAAGATATGGTCGGGAAAGGCTTGGCGTCCTTTGAATAGCCCGCGATTTGGCACTTTCGACGGCGGGAATGCAAATCGGAATGGGGAAACCGAGTGTTTACGGATGTTTCGCCGATATAGCTTCCGCCCAAACGACCAGCTTAAAATCCCGATCCACATCTTTCTCCTTATATGGACGACGCTAAATAACGGGCCGTCCCAATCCGACCGATTCCCACGCCCATGCAAACAACAACCACAACCAAGCGTCCCCTCGGCCTCGAAAAATTCAACGCGCTGTCCTTTCTCCTGCTCCTGTCCGGGTTCGCCGGTATTTCCTACGAAGTCCTGTACGGCCGCCTGCTGGGCAACCTGATTGGCGACCAGTTCGCCGTCTCCGCCTCGGTGCTGATTACCTTCTTGCTGGGGTCCGGCCTGGGTTCGGCCTTCGCCCACCGGCTGTGGCGCTGGCTGTGGCTGATCGAGGCGGGCATCGGCGCGTGCGGTGTGGCCTTCGCGTTCGGGCACGAGACGCTGCAAGGGCTGCTGTACAGCGGCGCCATCACCGCCGCGTCGGGGCTGGGGGTGCAAGTGTTGGTCGGCGTGGCGCTGCTGTTGCTGCCCGCCTTTTTGGTGGGATGCAGCGTGCCGCTGTTCTCCGGCTATCTCGCCAACGAGAGCGACGACGCCGGGTTCGCCGGGGTGTACGCCATCTATAACCTCGGGGCTGGGCTAACCGCCGTGGCGCTGGAATTCCTGGTGCTGCGGGCCTTCGGCATCACCGGCGCCATGCTGTGCTTCGTGACCATCAACTTCGTGGTGGCGGCGTGGCTGCGCTGGCGATACGCCGACCTGCCGCCGCCCCGTGCGGAAGGGATCGAGACCCAGCGCTTCCCGCTCAATGAGGTGGCCGCGCTGGCGCTGGCGTCCATGGCTTCGGCGATTTTCCAGTTGTTCATGATTAAGCTGGCCGAGTTCATGTTCGGGCCGTTCCGCGAAACCTTCGCCTTGGTCCTCGCCATCGTGCTGTTCGGCATCGCCATCGGCACGGGGCTGGTCAAGCGCTTCCGCATCGGCTTCAGCGGCTTGATGGCCGCGAACCTGCTGGGCTTGGGGCTGCTGCTGGCCTTGGTGAAGCCCGCCATCTACGCCTATTCCCACGCTTACGAGGCGGCGGTCGACACTTACGGCGCGGTCACGTCCCTCAAAACGGCGGTGCTGTTGGTGCTGATGACGATTCCCGCCATCACCTTCGGTGCCACGGTGCCCGCCCTGTTGACCCGCTCCGGCCATGTGGCGAAGGAATCCGGCTTCCTGCTGTTCGTGGCGGCGGTGGCGAACAGCGCGGGCTTCCTGGTGATGGTGTTCGTCATCCATCAATACCTGGATTACGGCGTGCAATTGCTCACCGTGGCCGGGCTGTCGGGTGCCGCGCTGCTGATGTATCGGGGCGTCGAAACCCGCGAGATCGAAGCGGCGGTGGCGGGGGCGGCGATGCTGTTCGGCGTGCATCACTGGCTGTGGGACGAAACCCTGCTGTTCATGAACTACGTGACCTTCCAATCCCACCAGGAATTGGTCAGCGCTCGCGAGGATTTCCGGGTCACGGAGCAATTCCGGGGACACCAGGATATTTTCTCCATTACCTGGATTGACGATAAGCCGTATTTCTTTATCAATGGGTATGTCAGCTTCCCGCTAAATTCCTCGTCCGAGCAGGTGGTCGGCCTAGTCTCCTCGCAGTTCGCGCCACGTATCGACGACGCGCTGGTATTGGGCCTGGGCAGCGGCTCCACGGCGTCCGTGGTGGCCTTGGCTTTCGACCATACCGACGCGGTGGAGATTAATCCCGCCGTGGTGGCGAATCTCGGCAAGATGAGCCAATGGAATCACGATCTTCTGGACAACAAGAAACTGAATATCGTGCTGGACGATGGCATCCATTATGTCCGTAGCGCCAAAAAAACCTATTCGCTGGTGCTGAATACCGTTACCTCCCCCATTTATTTCAGCTCGGCCAAGCTGTATACCCATGATTTCTATCAAGCCATCAAAAAGCGCTTGAAACCGGATGGTATTTACGCCACTTGGGTGGACTCCCGGATTGGCGACGGCGGGGTGGATATTATCCTCAAAACCTTGAGCGCGTCGTTCAAGGAATGCTCGGCGTTTTATATCAAATCCACCTATTTTCTATTCGTGTGTGGCGATCAGCCGGTTTCGCTCAGGCAGGTGGGGCTTGAAGAGCGGGCGCCGCAGGTTTGGCAGGAGTTGTCCAGGAAATATTTGATTGTGCCGGAATGGATACCCTATCACCTGTTGTCCGCCCATGCGTTCAAGCTGCTGAACGATCCCGATTCCGTGCCGGTGAATACTCTCGATTTCCCGGTGTTGGAATTTGAAATCGCCAAGCTGAAGCGCAAGGGCATACCCAGGTTCAAAACAGCTTTGGAGCAGCGGATTAGCCTGGACGAGCTGCGTCGCCCGTTGGCCGCGTTGGGTGGTTTGCGGCCCGCCCGCCTGGTGGTGGAGGCGGAGCAACGGCTGGACGATGACGCCTATATTACGCTGGCCTGGAAGAAGGCCATCGAAGCCGGCCAGGAAAGCCATGAACGGGAATACGCGGCAACCCGGCTGGAGTATTGGCAGCGGTTGGCAAAACTGGCGGGCACGGCCAAAGCCCATCATAAATACGGCTTCCAACTCTTAGAGCAGCAACGCTATGACGAGGCCATCGCGGAATTCAAGAGCGCCTTGGCGATAGATGAGCATTTCGACAATGCCTACTACAACATCGCGGCGGCCTACGAATTCAAAAAGGATTATGCCCAGGCCGTGGAAAACTATTCTAGGGAGTTGGCGATAGACCCGGAGGATCATGAGGCGGTCTATCGCATCGGGCGGGATTATGTGGAATTGGGGGATTATGAGAAGGGGCTGTTTTATTTGACGGCCCAGAACCGGAAATTCGACGGGGCGCGGGGGGGGCTATATCACGCCAGGGCGCTGGATGGGCTGGGGCGGCGCAGCGAAGCCGTGGAGCAATACCAGAAGGCGCTGAAAAACGATTCCGCCGACCCGGCGATAGCGGAGGACGCCCGGCAGCGCTTGACCAAGCTGATGGCGGGGGGATGATTCATGGTTTGTGATTCGTAGGATGGGTTAGGCGCGCTTTCGGAAGGTTTGATATTCCCGTCAGTATCGCCGTGCGCCGTAACCCATCGCGCTAACTGGGATGGTGGGTTACGGCGCACGGCAAGCCCAGCGTCAAGCGTGGGGTTCGTCGGATGTGCGCCTAACCCACCTTACGAATTGTGGGCCAGCCAAAACGGACAACATCTCTATTAAAGGGATGTTGTCCATGCCGAAATAAGCCATCCGCGTTCCGCGTCTTGACTTTCGCGGGGCCGGAAAAAGCCCTTCACCCAGCGCCATCATAAAGCCTTGCAAGCCACGGGCGGCGCGGCTTTGGCGATTCTGCGGATGATTCGCGGGCGGCGGTTGGCGGGTTTGGACGGGGCCGTTTTCCGAATCTTTCGAACCGCTCCATTTTCGGCACGCGGTTGAACAGGGCAAATTAGGCGGGTCTAATATTCGATATTCTTTTTGCCAATATCGAGAGACTCCCACCATGATTCAAACCTCCACCCTCGACCGGCTTTCCCTGGCCTACAAGGTGCTATTCACCGGATTCTTGCTGGTGATCGGCGTCGGACTAATGATGGCCGGGGCGCAGATCATGCTGACCCACGGCAAGGCCGACGGCAAGCCGGGCCTCTCCATCAACGACATTGTTTACAGCTATTACGGCAACCGCAGCGGCTCCAAGCTGGAATCCATGCTCAATGGCCAGATGAAGCCCATGGCGCCGGACGATGTGCGTTTCGAACTGATCCAGTGGGCGCGTGATGGCGGCCAGATCACGGACTGGAAGCCCAAGATCGAGCCGATCATGCAGCAGTATTGCGTGTCTTGCCACGGCCCCGGCGCCGCGCTGCCGGACTTCACCAAGTTCGAGAATGTGAAGAAGGTCGCCGAGGTGGACGAGGGTGCCAGCGTCGGCTCCCTGACCCGCATTTCGCATATCCACTTGTTTGGCATCGCCTTCATTTTCCTGTTCGTCGGCTGGATTTTCGGGATGGCCCGGTACCCGAACCGCTGGAAGCTGATCCTGATCGCCACGCCCTTCGTCTTCCTGATTCTTGACGTGCTGTCCTGGTGGCTAACCAAGTATTTCCCGTCCTTCGCGTGGCTCACCATGATCGGCGGCATCGGCTATAGCTTGGCGTCCACGGTGATGATTTTCACCTCTCTGGCCCAGATGTGGCTGCCCCGTCAGAATTGGCTGGATTATTGGACCTCCGAGGAGGAAGGTGAGGCGTCCGCATAGGCGCGGCTCAATCCCAATCCCGTAGGGTCACTGCCGTTAAGTTATCGCGACTTACAACCGTGTTCGATACGACGGGTCGTGATGTAGTAGGGGCGAATTAATTCGCCCCTACAGGTGTGGCATGTATTGAATCCGAATGAACACCACTATAAGCGTGCGCGGGTTTTGATTTCGTTGACTGAGCCTGTCCTGAGCGCCGCCTAAGGGCGGAGTCGAAGCCAGCGAAATCAAAACCCCTCGGCAGGTTCGCTTCGACTCCGCTCAGCGAATGGTGGCCCAACTTAATGGCGGCGACCCGTAGGGAGGGCGGGTAAGGCGCGTTTCGACAAAGCTTGCGATTCACGTTGAATCTGCCGTGTGCCGTAACCCACCATGTTGATCGGGGCGGTGGGTTCCGGCGCCGGATTCCACCAACGCCTTCAGGCTCATCTCACCCAGCGCCTCGTTCCTCGCGCCATTCAAGCGTTCAAGCAGCCCATCCACCGGCGCGGCTGGTTGGCCGGTGTCGTCCCCCGGCTCCGCTTCCAGCGCCGCCAGAATGTCCGCAACCATCAACACGCAAGGCTCGCGGGCTGGCACCCAGGCCGATTCGCTGCCTTCCACCGGCAATACCAAGCCCCGCTCCCGCAGCCGCTCCAGCGCATCCGCGATGGCCAAGTCCGGCAGGTCCAGCCGCGCCGTGAGTTCCGCCAAGGTCCAGGGCGGCTCTCCCCGCCAGAAGCGTTCGGCCAGCAATGCCATGATCCATAACCCGACCCGCCGGAACCGCGCCTGTCCGAATTGGGTCTCCCGCCGCGCCATTCGCAGATAGCGCGGATGCTGAGCATAAAAGGACACATCCACGCCCAGCAGCAGGATCAGCCAGCTCACGTACAGCCAGATCATGAACACGATGAGGATGGCGAAGCTGGAATAGATCGCCGCGTATTGGGTGGACCCCGCCACGAATTCCGCGAATAGCCCGCCCGTCAGGCGCCAAGCCACGCCCGCCGCGATGCCCCCCGTCAACGCCGCCCGGAGGCTTACCAGCGTGTTGGGCAGAAAGGCGTACAGGAAGGCGAAGGCGATGCTGATGAACAAGGTGGGCAACAGCTTCCCGAGCCAGAAGTACAGCGTGCCGAAGGGCTCCAGGGCGATGATGGCTTGCACGATGCCGTGGCTGGTCATGGACGCCATCAGCCCCAAGGCCGAGAACACCAGCACCGGACCCACCATCAGCACGCTCAAATATTCGCTGAACCGGCGCCGCAGGCTGCGGGATTTTTGGACCCGCCAGATATGGTTGAAGGAATCCTCGATTTTTTGCAGCAGGGACAGCACGGTCCAGAACAGCAGGGCGAAGCCGGTGAAGCCCAGCACGCCGACTTCCAGGTTGTTCACGAAGCCGATCAGGCGGTCGGTGAGTTCCGCGCCTTGCGGTCCCAGCGGTGCCACCATTTGCAGCAACAGGGGCCGCATTTGGTTGTGCGCCCCGAACGCTTTCAGCACGGAAAAGCTCACCGCCAGCAGCGGCGCCAAGGACAGCAGGGTGGTGTAGACCAGGCTGGTGGCGCGGAGGTCCAGGCCACCGTCGGTCACGTCGCGGAACAGGGCGGCGCCCAAGCGGCGGGCTTGCTGGAATAGGCGCGGGAGCGCGGGCAATTTGCCGCCGACGTTTTGTTGCAACCAGTTCGTCATCGTCATCCCACCCTGGAGTGCGAGGTTTGCCTTGCGCGAGATTGGCGCCGTGCAGAGCGAGCTTCGCACGGCGGCGGATTGTTCACCCAATGGCGGCGCGAGTCGAGGGCCACCCGATACATCCCGATAGTTCCTGTGGGGGTGGGCATGTACTCATGCCCACCCCACCCCACAACACGTTCCATGCTTTCAACGGCGGGGCTATAAGCTTTCCACCGACTCCGCCGCCAGCCATTCCCGCAAGCGCTCGAAATCCGCCCGCAGCGCGTTGGCGATGGAGTCGAAGCGCAGCGCGGCGGCGGGATGGTAGCTGATGAAGTAG
>NZ_JBTEKS010000230.1:0-7194 GCF_054333355.1 Methylomagnum sp.
ATGCGGCGGATTTCGGCGCGCTGCACGACGTTGTCACGGGGTACGAAGTGGATCATGTGGGTGCCCATCTGGCGGGCCAGCTCCATGATCAGTTCGTCTTCGCGGGCGGTCTGGCGAGAGTTGCAGATCAGGCCGGCCAGACGCACGCCGCCGGAGTTGGCGTACTTCACGATGCCCTTGGCGATGTTGTTGGCCGCGTACATGGCCATCATTTCGCCGGAGCAGACGATGTAGATTTCCTGGGCCTTGTTCTCGCGGATCGGCATGGCGAAACCGCCGCAGACCACGTCGCCGAGTACGTCGTAGAACACGAAGTCCAGCTCTTCGTCATAGGCGCCTTCTTCTTCCAGGAAGTTGATGGCGGTGATGACACCGCGACCGGCGCAGCCGACGCCCGGCTCCGGGCCGCCGGACTCGACGCACTTCACGTCGCCGTAGCCGACTTTCAATACATCTTCAAGCTCCAAGTCCTCCACGCTGCCGGCTTCGGCGGCCAGGTGCATGATGGTGTTCTGGGCCTTCGCGTGAAGGATGAGGCGGGTGGAATCGGCCTTCGGATCGCAGCCGACGATCATGACCTTGTGGCCGAGTTCGGCGATGGCCGCCACCAAGTTTTGGGTGGTGGTGGATTTGCCGATACCGCCTTTACCGTAAATGGCGCATTGACGCAACTTCTTTGCCATGGTTGTTCTCCAGTCAGTTGGGTGGTGTTGGAACAGCGTTCCACCCTTCTATTGCAGACGGCGTGCCAAATCGGGTTTTGTTTTTAAACCATTGATTTTCAATGATTTTGTCTGTATTCGACCGAGGGTTTGGCGCGTGACATATCCGACATTAGGAAATCGGGCCTGTCGGATTGACTACAGAATGTGGGGTTTTGGGAGAGCGGGCCAGCTTATGTAGGATGCGCTGAGGTACGAAACGCTTCTTTCGCGACCGGTGCGTTTCCTTCGTCAGCGCATCTACGGGCTACAGAACGCGGGATTTTGGAGGGGGTGGAAAAGTCGGCCATCCTCGCGGACGGTCGGCTTGCACCTCGCCGAACTCCGGCAATGGCTCAGGTTTCTAATAGCTGGCGGGCGTCCTTCAACAACAGCAACCAATAATTGGCGATGGTCGGCGAGCGGATGAAACCAAATATCTGATAGAACCGGCTAGCGGCGTCGTCGATGGATTGCGTCATGATGGCCCGCACGCCAACCTGCTCCGCGACCGCCAAGGTCCGCCTAATGGCATCCCGCAGCAAACCTGTCCCAATGCCTTGCCCTTGGCAGGAACCATCCACGGCCAGCCGCGACAGTAGAATCATAGGGATAGGATATTGGCCCATGCCTTTGCGAACCCGCTCGGGCACATCCGCCGTATCAATCTGTCCCACGGCCAGACTGTAATAACCAACCACCCGCCCGTTATCCGCCACGACAAACGTCCGCGCCGAACCGCTGCCTTGCGCCTGCCTTGCGTGACGAATCAGCCAGTCGTTCAATACGGTTCGGCCACAGTCGAAGCTTTCCAGTGCGTCATGGGCCGCGAGCGCTTCGGGTGCCAATAGGCTCATGCCGACTCCCACGGGGCTTGCTTGGTGAACAGCCGTTGCAAACCGGGATTGTCTTCCGGTGGTTGGTCTAACAGATCGAGCAACGCGGCGTATTCGTCGCCGGACACCATAATCAAGCGTTGATCGAGCAAGGTCTGCTCGGCAGCGGCGCAAGCGCTATCAAGAATGAACTCGGTCAGCGATTTGTGGCGGGCCTCGGCAGCCCGTTTCAGCAGGGATTCCTGTTCGGGCGTGGCGCGAATCCCGAGACGGGCCGAGCGTTGCGGGCGGATTTGCGATGGGATTGAGGACATGGCGGCGACTCTCGCTAAGGTTCAAAAATAAGGCCCATGTTAGTACCGTGTTCACACAAACGCCAAACCGTGCCACCATCACTTCCAGGGCATAAAAAAACCGGCCACCCTCGTGGATGACCGGCCTTGAGTTCCCGAACCGTTCGGGAGGGCTGCCTTGTGAAGTCAGGCGCTTTTTAGTTGGCTCTCCGGCGGCCACCCGGCGGCGGCCAGCAGGTCGTCTAACCCTGCGTCGAGAATCACCAGCCCCACCCGCTCGCAGAATCGCTTCTCCTTGTTGGTGGGGGATTTGTTCAACACCCAGCCGCGCGGCTCCGCCGAGGCGTAGGTGATGTCGGTCATCACCATCCGTTCGGAATCGCGGTTCAGCGGCAGGCCGATCATCAGGTATTGCTTGCCCTGGCGGGATTCCTTGAGGAAGCTCGGGATGGCGAAGCCGCCCATCAACTCGGTGATGTAGTCCACGTAGTCGGCGTCGGAGGCGATGAAGGTGGGCTTCGGCAGCGGGCTGCCCATGGGCTTGAACAGGATCGGCAGCGAGGTGTCCACCTCGTCCTGAGTCACTTCGCGGTAGCTGGTGCCGTCGTATTGATGGATGGCGAACCGATAGTCGGTGCCCGCGATCCGCGCCAGGCCGCGAATCAAAATGTGCGGCGTGTCGGCGTAGGAGTCCTGAAGCTGGGTGTCGCGGTTGATGTCGATGACATAGCTCGGCTTCCAGCTCAGCAACCAGTCGTGCAGCGCCGCCCGCGTCCAGCGGGTCTCGCCGTAGGTCTTTTGCAGGAAGCGCTCGACGAAGCTGCGCCCGCGCTTCAGCTCCAGGTTCATGGCGGCGCGGGGAAACTCGTACATCAGTTTCGGCGCCATGGGCCGACCGTCGTTCATGGCGAGAATCAGGCTATCGCTGCCCGCAGGCATGGGCTCGCCCGTGACGGCGTGGGTGGCGCCGGCCAATGCGCCCGGCCCCAGGTAGGGGACGATGCGGTTCTCGTATAAGCCTTGGAGGATGTCGTTGAATTGGGTCATGGGCGTTCTCTTTAATAGGTGTAGGTCGGGCTTCAGCCCGATACCGGGTCTCACGGAGCGGTAGCGTCAGGCTAAAGCCTGACCTACAACTATTCCTCGGGTCCGAAACACTTCGGATAATCAGCACACACTTCGCAGGAAGGCGCCCGGCACACATAAATGCCTTCGGCCTCGCAAAGCTGCTTGTAGATGAATTTCTTCCACTTCATGTCCCGCGTGTTCAGCGCGGCGAGGGTGGGGAAGTTGTGGGCGATCAGCCCGCTCAAATCCTGGCGGGACCACAGCCCCAGGTCTTGCCACAAATGGTCGTCGCCCAGGCAGCCGGCGACCAGGATGTCGGCGATCCATTCCGCTTCCGGGCTGTCCGGGAACGCGGCGTGGCGGCGCAGATAATTGATGAGGTCTTGCCGTTCCAGCATCCGCGAGAAGTCCACGGCGCGACCGGACACCGCTTTGCCGCTGATTCGGACGCCGGGGAAGAAGTGCCCCAGCATGGCCTCGAAGGCACGCGGCTCCAGCCCCAGGAAATCCGGCAAGGCGCCTTCCCCCCCACACCAACTACCCAACAACCGGGCCAGCCATTCGCCGTTCGGCGTTGGATGGGCGGCGCTCTGGCGCAACCACTCGTGGGTGTCCTCGCGGCTGGGCAGGTCGAATTTGAGGATGGCGTTCATGGGGTTGGCCTCAATCAGTGTCATAGGATGGGTGGAGCTTTAGCGCAACCCATCGGGCCGGTGTGGCGCCGCGATGGGTTTCGCGGCGCTACACCCATCCTATAGGGTCTTAATACTCGACCAGCAGATCCTCATCCCGCACGATCATCTGGCAAGCCAGACGCCATTGGGGCGGCAGGTCGTTGACGTAGGCGTTTTCCAACTCGTCCTTGGTGATCTTGCCCAGTTCCAACAGCACCGTGCGCTCCTTGTCGGTCAGGGAACCGCCCATGCGTTGGTTCTTGTTGTCAACGCTGCTGACTTTCACCAGGCAGGTGCCGCACTCGCCATCCTGGCAACTGAACTGGATCGGAATCTTGTTCTCCAGCGCCAGCTTAAGCACGGTTTGGGTGTGGCTGCCGGCTACGGCGTAGATGGTCTTGTCTTTGTATTCGGGGCTACTGAATGTCACTAGGGCCATGATTGGTTTCCTCTCAAAATTTATTTGTGGATCGTTCCCACGCTCCGCGTGGGAATGCATCCGTGGCCGCTACGGCGACCCGAGTCCGACGTAACGAGTGAACGACGTTCGGGACGCGGGAGCGTCCATAGCGGCGTCCCCACGCTCTGCATGGGAACGATGGTTGATTTACGCCGGACGGACGGACAGTTCCCCGCCCAACACCTGGGCCTGACAGGCCAGCCGGTTGTGCTTGCCGGCGAAGTTGTCGCGCAGGATTTTGTGTTCCAGCACCGACGGCTCGGTGAGGTTGTTCCAGCCCTCGGTGACTTTCATCATGCAGGTGCCGCAGTCGCCCTCGCGGCAGCCGTAGGTGATGCCGGAGCCGACTTTCTCGGAAATTTCGATCACCCGTGTGCCCGCCGGAACGGTCACGGTCACGTTGATGTCTTCGAAGGTAATGGTGGCCTTAGCCATAGTGTTCTCCTAAAAAGAGTTGGTTTTGAAGGGGTTAAGTAAAGCGGCGGCGTGGCCCGATGGCCCCGCGACGCTTCTCAGTCCCTTGAGGTTGCCATCAGATCGCTCATGTCGATCACCCGCGCCTTGCGACGGCCCATCAGCTCCTCGCCCAGGGCCAGCCCGAATTGCCGGCATTCCTGGATTTCTTCGGCTGTGGGGATGAGCTTGACCCGTACTCCTTGCAGGGGAACACGAAGTTTCAGCCCACGGAGCCTGTCCTCGATCATGCGCACCGCTTCGCCGCTCCAGCCGAAGGAACCGAACGCGGCCCCCAGCTTGCCTTTCATGTCGATGACGGTGAATGAAGACAGCAGATCCCAGATGGGTTTAACCGCATCGCCGTTGATGGTGGGCGAACCCAGCACCAGGGCGTCGGTTTCTTCCAGCAAATCGGTGAAGGCGGTGGTATCGCCGCCCTCCAGGTCGTAGAGCGACGCCCTGACGCCGGGGACTTCCCGGACGGCGGAGTAAATCGCTTCGGCCATGCGTGCCGTGTTGCCGTAAGAACTGATATAGAAGATCAACATGGTCTTCTCACCGGGCTGGACTTCGCGCTTGAGGCGCGGCGTCGCCAGTTCCCGGTAACGCTCCACATACGCTTGGGGTCGGTCCCTAAGAATCGGGCCATGGGACGGCGCGATGGTCGCCAGTGACAATGGCTCGATCAGGTCCAAGGCACCCCGCACGAACTCCCGGAAGGGCCGCATGATGTGGGCGTAGTAGTATTCAAAGGAAAAGCGGAAGTCCCCGGCGGCGTCGTTGAACAGCCGGGGGTCGCAGAAATGACAACCGAACACATCGCCGGAGAACAAGATTTGTTCCTCCCGCAAATAAGTGCATTGGGTATCCGGCCAATGCAGAAACGGCGTGTGCAGGAATTCCAGATGGCGGTCGCCGAGATCGACGGAATCGCCGGTGTTGACCGGGGTAAAAGCCAGACTTTCCCGCTTCAACAGCGCCTTCAACATCATCTGGGCTTTGTAGGAAATGTATAGCCGCGCTTGCGGTGCCCGCGCCATCAATTCCGGGAGGGCGCCGGTATGGTCCGGCTCCAGATGGTTGAGGACGATGGCGGTGATTTCGTCGTAGCGGGCGACCTTTTCCAGCCGGGCGAAAAAATTGTCGGCGTATTCCTCTTTCACCGTGTCCACCACCGCCACGCCCGCGCTGCCGCGCACGACGTAGGAGTTATAGGTGGTGCCGTTGGCGGTGCGGAGGATGATGTCGAAGGTGCGGAGGTTCGGATCGAGCGCACCGATCCAGTGGACCCGTGGCGACACTTCGACGGGTTCCAGTTGGTGTACGGCTTGTTCGACCGGCGTCCGATTCATTGGCAGCCTCCGGCGGAGCGGTGTTGTTCAGACTCGCGGGGACAGCTTTCCAGGTCGGGCTTGGCCTTGGCGTCCTGGCGCGGCATGAGCCCGATCCAGGCATCCACGGCGTCCGTGTCGAAGCCGACCTCGCGCCGTTCGCCGACTTGCATCAGCGGGCGGCGGATTAGCAATGGCTCGGCCAGCATCAACCGCAGGGCTTCGTCCGCGTCCAGCCGTTCCGGGATGACGCGGCCTTCCTTCACCGCCGGGGCGGCGCGGTTGAACCATTCGGCCACCGGGCGCGGGCCGAAGAAGGCGCGGAGGGTGTCCGCGTCCCAAGGCTCGGTCAGTAGGTTGTGTTCGATCAGGGTGTGCCCGGCCTCACGCAGCCATTGCTTTTGGCGCGTGTTGGTGATGCAGCCGGGCTTTTCCCAGAAGCGGACTTTGGCCATGGCCTTAATGCGCCTGTAGTGCCGCCATGGCTTCCGCCATTTTTTCCGGCGGGATGCCGGTCAGCGAGCCGGGCGGATTGAGCGCGTCGCCGAGTTCATCGACGATGGCGCCCTCGATGGGGCAGATGGCCGCGCATTGCGGGTCGTCGTGGTCGCCCACGCACTCGGTGCATTTCATGGGGTCGATCAGGAAATGCGGCGAGGCTTCGTAGATCGCGTCGTTCGGACAGAGCGGTTCGCAGGCCCAACAATTGACGCACAAGGCATTGATTTCTAGCGCCATGATATTTCCCCTGCTTGGTCGGTCCGGGTGGCTCGGTTTAACACTTGGTTTGGCTAGAGCATTCCTTGTGCCATTTGGCAGGCCGTTGATTTTTATGGGGATTTATTCGGGGCGATGTGGGGATTCGGACAAAGCGGGCGGGCGGGGTTGTCGGGATTGCGACAATGGGGGTGTAATGCGTGTTGGGTTGAAAAGCGGAGGTGTGTGATGCGGTTTGCTGTGGTGCTACATACGGATGATGGGGTTCGGCATGGAGTGACGGTGCCGGATTTGCCGGGGTGTTTTTCGGCGGGGGATACGTTTGAGGCGGCGTTGGAGTTGGGGCGGGAAGCTATTGAGCTTCATTTGGAGGGGATGGCGGCGGATGGGGAGGATATTCCTTTACCGCGTGCTATTGCGGAACACCGGACTAATCCTGAGTTTGAAGGCGGGGTTTGGGTGATGATTGATGTGGATACTTCAAGATATGAAGGCCGCGCCGAGAAGATCAATATTACTTTGCCGCGTCGGTTACTTTCTAAAATCGACGAATATGCCAAGGCGCATGGGGCTACTCGAAGTGGGTTTATTGCGGAAGCAGCCCGGTAGGCTGGGTTGAGGCACGAAACCCAGCGCACGCAGTGGATAATGGCCATAG
>NZ_JBTEKS010000231.1:0-7135 GCF_054333355.1 Methylomagnum sp.
CAGAGCTTGCAAGACCGGGTTCCCAAGCTGGAACTTGGAAAGCAGAAAAGTTGAGGATTTTGAAATGCTAGAAGAAACCATCAACATATCGTTCCCGATCAAAGCCAACATATTGCTATCGCTGAAAGAAACGAAAGAGCAATTCACACAAGACTTGCTGTATATGTCGGCCTTGACGCTATATCGCAAAAAGCGGTTATCGCTCGGCAAGGCGGCGGAGTTGGCCGGTTATACCAAACTGGATTTTATTGACAAACTCAGAATCGAAGGCGAGCCGATTTTTGATTATGGCGAACAGGAAATGGACGAGATATTCGCCGACGCAAAGAAGCTGCCATGAAGGTTGTTTCCAACACAACACCGATCATTTCGCTAGCATCTATTGATTGCTTGGATTTGCTGGCAAAGCTATTCGGTGAGGTAATTATTTCTGAGGCCGTCTACGAGGAATTGAAGACCAAACAAAAGTACGGCAATCGGGAAGTTGATTGCCCGTTTATCCAAGTCAAACCAATCCAAGGGCGTTTATATTGCGACTTATTGCTGAACCAGCTAGATTTGGGTGAAGCCGAAACCATCATTCTGGCAAAAGAAATTAACGCAGACTTTGTCATCATTGACGAAAATCTTGGCTACGAATTTGCCCGCCATGCTGGCTTAACAGTTATCCGTACATTGTCCATTTTGATTAGGGCCAAAGAGCGTGCCGAGATCATTGCGATAAAGCCGCTGCTGGATGAAATGATCGCCAAAGGCCGCTGGTATTCCCCATCGTTTTATCGCTCGTTTTTAGCGCAAATTGGCGAGTTGGCCGATTAACCGATTTTTTACGACTCCAAGTTATTAAGCGTCTTACCACCAACCACCTAAATCCAACCCATGACAGACATCATCATCGGCATCGACCTAGGCACCACCAACTCGGAAGTCGCCATCCTGCAAAACGGCAAGGCGACGGTCATCGCCGACAAGGAGGGCCGCAAAATCCTCCCGTCCTTCGTCGGGATCGGCGACAACGGCGACATCCTGGTGGGCGAACCCGCCCGCAACCAATACGTCCTCTACCCCGAGCGCACCATCAAATCCATCAAGCGCCACATGGGCGAGGACATGAAGGTGACGCTGGCGGACCATTCGTTCAGTCCACAGGAAATCTCCGCCTTCATCCTTAAGCAGCTCAAGGCCGTGGCCGAGGAACACCTGGGCCGGCCGGTGCAAAAGGCCGTCATCACCGTGCCCGCCTACTTCTCCGACGCCCAGCGCCAAGCCACCCGCGAAGCCGGGGAAATCGCCGGGCTGGACGTGGTCCGCATCATCAACGAACCCACCGCCGCCGCCCTCGCCTACGAGGCCAAGACCAGCCACCGCAAGCGCATCCTGGTGTACGACTTAGGCGGCGGCACCTTCGACGTGTCGGTGGTGAGCATCGAGGACGACGTGGTGGAAGTCCTCGCCAGCCACGGCAACAACCGGCTGGGCGGCGACGACTTCGACGCCCGCATCGCCCTGCATCTGGTGGAACACATCAAACGCGACCACGATTTCGACATCACCGAGTCGCGCCAAATCATGGCCCGCATCAACCGCACGGCGGAAGGCGCCAAACGCGCCCTGTCCGACCAGCCATTCGTGCGGATCGAGGAGGAATACCTGTTCGAGAAGGAAGGGACGCCGGTGCATCTGTCGCTGGAACTGTCCCGGTTCGAATATCAGGACATGATCGCCGACTACATCGACGAGACTCTGGAGGCCGTGCATATCGCCTTGAAGGGCGCCAACCTGACCGCCTCCGACATCGACGAGATTGTCCTGGTGGGCGGCAGCACCCGGACGCCGGTCGTCAGCGAGCGGCTGTTCGAGGAATTCCGCAAGGAGCCGCAGCGGGACATCGACCCGGACCTGTGCGTCGCCATGGGCGCGGCCATCCAGGCGGGCATGATCGCCGGGGAGTCGGTGTCCTCCGTGCTGGTGGACATCACGCCCTACACCTACGGCACCTGCGCCATTGGCGAACTGAACGGCGAATTCTACCCCTACGTCTTCGTGCCGATTGTCCGCAAGAACACGCCCCTCCCCGTCACCAAGACCGAAGCCTTCTACACCATGCACGACGGCCAGGACACGGTGAATGTGCGGGTTTACCAGGGCGAGGACACGGACGCCCTGAACAACATCGAGATTGGCGAATTCCTCATCACCGGCCTGCGCGACGTGCCCGCGGGCAACACCATCACCGTGACCTTGGGCTTGGATTTGAACGGCATCCTGCACGTCTCGGCGCGGGAGAAGGACACCGGCTTGGAAAAGTCCATCACCATCAACAACGCCATAGGCCGCTTCAAGGAGCAGGAGATGGAGGACGCCAAGGCCCGCGTCGCCGCCTTGCTGGGCCTTGCGCCGGAAGGTGGCGAAGCCCCGGCGGCGGCCAGCCATCACGAGGAAGTGAAGGCGCGCGCTTTGATGGAAAAGGCGGAGCGGCTGTTGGAGCAAGCCAACGAGGAGGACCGCGAGGACATGATCGACCTGATCGAAGCCATCAAGGACGGCTTGGCCGCCCAGGACGCCGGGGCCGTGGAATCGGCGTCCGAGCGCTTGGCCGACATCCTTTACTACCTGGACACCTGATGGACCGTTGCCCGACCTGTCAGGCCCGGCTGCGGGAGCCGCCCGTGTGTGGCCGCTGCCAGTCCGACCTCACCCTGCCCCTCGCCGCCGAGGCGGAAGCCGCCGAGCATGTGCGCCTTGCCCTCGCCCACTTGGCCGGGGGCGATATGGCGGCGGCGCGGGAGGCGGTGGAGGAATCCTTGCGGCTCAAACGGGGGGCGTTGGCGGCGGCGTTGCGGGGATTCTTGGAGGCACCCCGGCCCGTGGCGGCGGTGCCCGAGCTTGTTGAGATCGAGGCTCCGCCGCCGCCCCCGCCGCTTCCCCATGATGATGAGCCGCATGAGCATGGCGAGGAACACCATGATTCTTGGGTGGCGAAGTTGATGCGGGCGGTGAAGGGGATTTAGTCCCGTAGGGCGGGAGGGGGCAGGAAAAACTAGCCCTTTCCCGCTGCTTCGCGCCGCATCGCCGCGATTTCTTCGACCGGCACGCCGACACGCTGGGATAGCAGGGCGTCATCGGTGATGATGTCCAGCAGGGCGCGGGCGATGGACCGCTCCGTGTCACGCCTCCCTTTTTCCAGTCCTTCCTGTTTCCACTCCTCGGTCCACTGTTTCACTCGTTCAGCCAGCATGGTTTCGGCCTCCTGTAAGTCATGTATCGGTGAAAAATTCGCGTTCGGCACCCGGCCCGAGCGCAGCAGGTCTTTCACCATTTCGCGGTGGGAGAAGAGCAGTTTGTAGGCGCGGTCGTTGTCCATGGGGATAGTTTAACCGGGTGGGGCTGGGGATGATCGGGGTGACTTTGGGCGCGTCCGGCCCTTTTGCCGAAGAATTAAAATACGTTGAATTTGACGTAAATTATTTTCAACGTACAATGAAATAACTTAATTATGTTGAGGGCGTGCCGTTATGAAAGCCAATCCAGGCGGGCAAATCGACCTGAAAGAGGTCGTCGGACGGGATGAAGTGATTGAGCACATCTGGGAAACCATCGCCCAGCAGTCAATTCGCATGAATGCCGAGCGGCGTATCGGCAAAACGACCATCATCAAAAAACTTCAAGCAGAACCCCGCGCTGGGTGGGTTCCGATCTTTCAGGACTTGGAGCAGTACCACACGGCCCAGCAATTCGCCGAAGCTGTTTTCCGCGAGGTTGACCAATTTCTTTCACAGCGCCAGCTTGCGGCGCGTCGGGCCAGAACCTTTTTTGAAACCATCAGCGGAACCCAGGTGGCGGGAGTCAAGCTGCCGACCTTCAACGCGCAAGCACCCTGGAAAGAGCTACTGACCAAGGCAGTCGAGGATTTAGTGGAGGCACGGGATAGCCAAGGCGAGCGCCCACTGTTCCTGTGGGACGAAGTGCCCTACATGCTGAAAAGCATCGCCGACCGGGACGGTGAAACTGTGGCGATGGAAGTGCTGGATACCCTCCGCGCCTTGCGGCAGGGCGAGGGCGACAAAGGCTTGCGGATGGTCCTCACTGGCTCCATCGGCATCCACCATGTGCTTAGTGCCCTCAAGAACAAGAGCTACGCCAACTCGCCGCTTAACGACACTTTCGCCCTTGAAGT
The DNA here is from genome assembly GCF_054333355.1 of Methylomagnum sp. Lineage (NCBI taxonomy): Bacteria > Pseudomonadati > Pseudomonadota > Gammaproteobacteria > Methylococcales > Methylococcaceae > Methylomagnum > Methylomagnum sp. The sequence continues at coordinate 4,178 of NZ_JBTEKS010000231.1, forward strand.
TCTGCCGTTAGCACCGGATTTCGCCCGCGACCTCGCCGCCAAGCTCATCGCGGGCGAAGCCATCCCGACCGATCAGCCTGCCGCTTTGGCTGAGGCCATCGCGCTGGTGTCCGACGGCTTCCCCTTCTACATCCACCACATCGCCAAAGCGCTCAAGCAATCCCGCTTGCCGGGCACGCCCGAGTCCGTCGAGCAAGTGATTTCCCGACAATTGCTCGACGCCAATGATCCGTGGCAATTGAACCATTACCGCGAACGCATCCCCACCTATTACGGCCAAGCCGATGAACCCGCCGTGCTGGGCATTCTCGATGGCGTCGCGGCGGGTGAGGTTGGTGCGGCGCTGTCGCTCAATGAGTTGCTGACCGAGTTGAAAAACACCGGATTGCTCATCGACCGGGAAAAGTTGCTGGCCCTGTTGCGGTTGATTGAGCAGGACCATTATCTGGCGCGGGACGAGGCGGGCGGGTATCGGTTCAAATTCCCGCTGTTGCGGCGTTGGTGGCGATTGGCGAGGGGGCTGTGACATGGGTGACCGGGCGTTTCTCTCTGTCTTCACTCCCAGCCGCACGCCGCCGGAAGATTTGGAAGCCATCTTCGTGCAGCGTCAGGCGATGCTGGCGGATGCGGTGGAGCGGGTCCGCGAGAGCGCGACCACGGGCAGCAAGCATCATCTGTTGTTCGTCGGGCCACGGGGCACGGGCAAGACCCATTTGGTGACGTTGCTGGTGCATCGGCTGAATCAGGACGCGGCGCTTCTGGACCAGCTGCATATTGCGTGGCTGAACGAGGACGAAACCAGCACCTCGCTGTTGGAGTTTCTGCGGCGGATTTACTTGGCTTTGGCGAAGCGCTATCCCGGCGCGTATCGCGAGGCGGATTTGGAGCCGATGTACGACATGGACCCGAGTTCTGCCGAAAGCTGGCTGGCGCAGTGGTTGCCGGATCAGTTGGGCGACCGGACGCTGTTGGTGGTAGTGGAGAATCTAGATGCCTTGTTCGAGAGCCTGGGCGAGGCGGGGCAGCAGCGGCTTAGGGCGTTCATTCAGGAGCGTCCGGTGTTGTCCCTGGTCGCGACGGCGCAGCGTTTGGTGGATGACATCGCCAAGCGCAAGAACGTGTTTTTCGGGTTTTTCCAGGTGGAGCCGCTGCAAACCCTGTCGGTGGAGGAGGCCGCCGAGTTGTTGGGCAAGATCGCCAGCCTGAACCAAGACCCGGAGACCGCCGCGTTTTTGCGCAGCCCGACCGGGCGTTCGCGGATTCGGGCGCTGCATCATTTGTCGGGGGGGAACCATCGGATTTATATCGTGTTGTCGCAGTTCATCACCCGCGACAACATCGACGCGCTGGTGGTGCCGTTCGCGAAGATGATCGACGAGATGACGCCGTACTATCAGGAGCGCATCCGTTGGTTGGCGCCGCAGCAGCGGAAGATTGTGGAGTTTTTGTGCAGCCGGGAGCGGCCCGTGCCGGTGAAGGATTTGGCGCGGCGGTTGTTCGCCAGCCAGCAGACGATTTCCAGTCAGTTGAAGGATTTGCGGGGGAAGGGCTATGTGCAGTCGGCGCAGCGGGGGCGGGAGGTGTTGTATGAGATGGCCGAGCCGTTGATGCGGATTTGTGTGGAGGTGAAGGAGAACCAGTCGCCGGGGCCGATGCGGTTGTTGGTGGATTTTTTGCGGGTTTGGTATGACGAGGGGGGGTTATCGGCGCGATTGCAGAAAAGTGAGGATGGGAGTTTGGCTAGAACTTATTTGCAAGCCGCTATTGATAGAAATTCGGAATTCGGAAATTTAAGGGCGCAGCTTTTGGTAGAGGGATTTCGGGAAGAATTTTGTGATGGACCTGAAGCAGCATGGCTACCCATTATTGAATTATTTTCAAAAGCATCTGAAGAAGTAGCTTTGGCCTGTGGCAAATGGGTTTCTGGTAATTCTGATGAGGCATTAGATATTCTTGATAATTTTATTAAAAATGACGAAGCTCAACACTCGATTGTTAATGCTTCCGCTAGGCTATTAGCTGCGTTAATTTACCGTCAGCAAGGTGCATTTGAGCAGATTGTTAATGTGCTTGATCCCATTAAAAAAATGCACGGCATACCTGTCGAAATAGTTGCAAAAGCTTATTGTGATCAGGGTTCAGCGTATGAAAATCTCGGTCACCTAGAGAGCGCTATCGCCAACTACAATATCGTTATTGAATTACCAGCCGCACCAGGTAAAGAGGTGGCACGAGCGCTCTTTGATCGTGGAGTCATTTACGGACAATTTGGGAATGCCGAAAGAGAAATCGCTGATTATTCCTCTGTTATTAAGCTGTTGGACGCTCCCATTAATCAGATAGCAAGGGCGCTTTTTAATCGAGCTGTGACCTACGAGCAACTCGGAAACCTTGAGAGTGCGCTTAATGATTGCAATACGATTATTGATTTGTCGGATGTGCCAATAGAAACATTTGCGAGAACTCTTCTGTATAGGAGTGTGATTTTTCAAAAAATTGGAAAAGATAATGATGCGATTTCCGACTATAGTGCTGTAATTGGGCTATCGGAGGCATCGGTGCAGCAGATTGCGCAAGCACTGATTGGCCGAGGCGTAATATATGGACGACTCAGTGAAGCTGAAAAAGCTATAAACGATTTTAGTGCCGTAATTGGTCTACCGAATTTGCCGACAGAGCAACTCGCAACAGCACTTTATGCTCGAGGAGCTACTTATTGGTATTTGAGAGAGTTACTCCGTGCTGAGGCTGATTTTGAAGCAATGCTTCAATTAGCCAAAGCGCCGGTTGAATTTCGCTTATATGCACATTTCTCTCTCGCCAAAATGCAGATTGCTAGCGGGCGTTGGGAATTTGCTTTATCTAGCCTTACGGCAGGCCTAGCCCTGGAAGGCGTCGAGAAAAAGGCTTACGACGGCGAGTCGGCGGGCATTATTTCGTCTCTCTTCGATAGCACCC
>NZ_JBTEKS010000232.1:0-7117 GCF_054333355.1 Methylomagnum sp.
TGGGTAACGGTAAGGATTCGTTCGTAAATGAGTAAGAGCGATTCCCGTTAGGACGGAGCGGTGGTCGCCTTGGCCCGCTTGGCGATGGCCAGCACCGTGTTCTTGCTGAGATCGAGCAGCCGACCGATCTGCCGGTAGGAGTGTCCGGCGGCGATCAGTTCCAGCACCTTCGGTGCCAACTTGTCCGCTTTGATCCGCTGTCCTGGCCGCCGTCCGAACACCTTGCCGCGGGCCTTGGCGGCGGCGATGCCCGAGCGCACCCGCTCGCGCAGCAAGTCCCGCTCGAACTCGGCCAGCGAGGCCATGACCGAGGCGATCAGCTTGCCCTGGGCGGAGCCCAGATCGAACTGCAGGCCGGTCTGTGCCACCAGGGACACGCCGTAGGCCTGGAGGTCCTGGAGGGTGTGCACCAGATCCAGGGTGCTGCGCCCCCAGCGGGTCAGCTCGGTGACCGCGATCACCTCGATCCGGCGGGCCTGCGCCAGCGCCATCACCTTCCGCCGCTCCGGGCGCTGGTTTTGGCTGCCCGAGGCGGTTTCCTTCCAAACGCCGACGACCTCGTGGCCGCACCGCGCCGCATAGGCCAGCAGTTCCCGCTCCTGCCGCTCGCAGGATTGGTCGGCAGTCGAGACCCGGCAATACAGGGCGGCTTTCTGTCCCAATTGAACCCCTCGGAATTTCCGGCCCGGCAACCCGCGTCCCGGCACGCGCCGGAAGCGGTCCATTTATCGTCTACTTTAAAGGGTACACCGTCTTCCGGATTGCCGCGTTGCAACCCAGCGATACCGCCTACCCGCGCTTCAAGAGCCGCCTGTCCCCCACCGAACTGGCACGGTTCTACACCCCGACCGACACCGAGCGGGCGTTCTGCGACGCCGCCACCCGCTCGCCCCAGACCCGGCTCGGCTTCATGCTGCTGCTGAAGAGCCACCAGCGGCTGGGCTATTTCGTCACTTCCGCGCAGGTGCCCCCGGCGATCATCGACCACATCGCGGCGGCCCTGGGGGAGTTCGGCGACCGGGAGGCCCTGCGCCTCTACGATGCCTCCCAGGCCCGCCGCAAGCATTTGTCGGCGGTGCGCCGGTTCCTCGGGGTGCGGGCGTTCGACGAAGCCGGCAAGGCCCTGCTGCGTGCGGCGTTCCAGGAGGCGGCGCTGGTCAAGGATGATGTGATCGACCTGATCAACATCGGCATCGAAACCCTGGTCCGGCACCGCCACGAGTTGCCGGCCTTCGACACGCTGGCCCGGGAGGCGCGGGCTCAGCGGGTCGCGGCGAACCGCGCGCTGTTCGAGCGGGTCCATCAGGCCCTCGATGAAGCCGAACGGAAGGCGCTCGACCAGCTGTTCGTGGTGGGGGACGGGCCGCCGCGGACCAGCCCTTGGCACGAGCTCAAGCGGGACGCCACCCCGCCCACACGGGAGGGCTTGCGGGAACTGGCCGCCCGCCACGAACAACTGAACCGTTGGGGCCGTTTCCACGACTTGCGGAAATCCCTGCCCGTGGTGAAGGTGAACCAATGGGCGCTGGAAGGCCAAAGCTTGGATGCCGCCAGCATGGCCGACCTGGCGCCGACCAAGCGCTACGCGGTGGCCCTGGCCCTGATCTGGCGGCGCCAGGCGCGGGTCACCGACGATCTCTGCGACCTGTTCTGCAAACAGATGCGGCGCATCACCCATGACGCCGAGGCGGCGCTGGCGCGGTACCTGACCGATCATCAGGACAAGACGGACGAGATCCTGCGGCGCTTCGCCGCCCTGGAAACCTTGCTGAACTCGGCGCGTCCCGCGGAAGAACAACTGGAAGGCGTCCGCCAAGCGGTGGTGGCCCGCCCGGATTTATGCGAGTTCTCCCGCTTGCACAGCGAGTACGGCGGCAAGCACGAATGCCGCTTCCTGTGGCGCTTCTTCAAATCCCGGCGGGCCGAACTGCTGCGGATCCTCGGCCTGCTGCGGTGGGTGTCCACCAGCCAGGATGGCGGATTCGAGCGGTCCCTGGCGTTCATGCTCGGCCACCGCCGAAGCTCCCGCGACTGGATCAAACTCGAGGCCCGCCCAACCACGGCCCTGACCCTGGAGGACCTGGACTGGGTGCCGGACAAGTGGTGGAAACTCATCACCGGGACCGCCCGCCGGGAGGCCGCCCCGGCCCGCCTCAACCGGCGCCAGTTCGAGGTGTGCGTCTGCGCGCAGCTGGTCCGGGAACTCCAATCCGGAGATCTGTGCGTCGTCGGCAGCGATGCCTATTCCGACTACCGGGACGAGTTGCTCCCCATGGCGGAGTGCGAAAGGACCCGCGCCGATTATGGCGAAAAGGTCGGCCTGCCGGTGGAACCCGCGGCGTTCGTCCGGCACCTCCGCACCCTGTTGGGCGAGGCCGCCACACGGGTGGACGAGGCCTACCCGGAAAACCCCTATTTCAGGATGGTCGACGGCCGGCCCAAGCTCGGCCGCCTGACGAAAAAGCCGCTCCCGGAAGGATTCCGGGCTCTCGACGAGGCGCTCACCCGCAAGCTCGATGGCCTGGAGCTGTCGCTCCTGGACGTGCTGACGGACACGCTCCACTGGCTCGGCTGGGGCGAGCACTTCGGCCCGTTGAGCGGCCACCGGGGCAAACTCAAGGAGGAGGACCGGCGCAAGATCCTGACCGCGTTCGCCTACGGCACGGGGCTCGGGCCGACCCAGGTCGCCAGGAACGTTGCCGACCTCGGCGCCCGGCAGGTCGCCTTCGTCCACCAGCGCCAGGTCACCACCGAAAAACTGGAGGCCGCCATCGGCGCCGTCATCAACGCCTACAACCGGTTCCAGCTCCCCCGCCATTGGGGCGACACCCGCCGCGCGGCGGCCGACGGCACCCAGTGGAACCTGTACGAAAACAATCTGCTGTCCGAGCGGCATATCCGCTACGGGGGCTACGGCGGGATCGCCTACTACCACGTGAGCGATGCCTACGTGGCCCTGTTCTCCCACTTCATTCCCTGCGGCGTTTGGGAAGCGGTCTATCTGCTCGACGGGCTGACCAAGAACCGGTCGGACATCCAGCCCGACACCATCCATGGCGATACCCAGGCGCAGAGCGCCCCGGTGTACGGCCTGGCGTTCCTGCTGGGCATCCAGTTGATGCCGCGCATCCGGAACTGGAAGGACCTGAAGTGGTTCCGCCCTTCCGCCGACGGGGCCTATCGGAACATCGATGCGCTGTTCACCGCGGAGGCGGTGGACTGGGACCTCATCGCCTGCCACCTGCCGGACCTGCTGCAAGTGGCGCAGTCCATCCGGGCGGGCCGCCTGCAGCCCTCGACCCTCCTCCGCAAGCTTGGGACGGCGAGCCGCAAGAACAAGCTTTACTACGCCTTCCGGGAACTCGGCCGGGTGGTTCGCACAATCTTCCTGCTGGACTACATCGGCGATCCCGAGCTCCGGCGCGTGATCCAGGCCGCCCAGAACAAATGCGAGGGCTTCAACCTGTTCGCCCAGTGGATTTACTTCGGCGCCGATGCCATCGAGGACAACGTGCGGGAGAACCAGTTGAAAATCATCAAGTACAACCACCTGGTCGCCAACCTGGTCATCTTCCACAATTGCCACACGATGACCCAGGCCCTGAAGGAACTGGAGGCCGAGGGCCTGGCGCTGACGCCGGAGCTGCTCGGCGCATTCAGTCCCTATCGCACCCATCACATCAACCGCTTCGGCCGCTACGAGTTCCGGGACCGCCAGCCCGCTCCCATCAATTACGGGGTGGGATTCGGGATCGGACCCGGCCCGGAGGGGTGAGGCCGTTCGGCCAACCCTCCCTGTTACTCATTTACGAAGGAATCCTTACCGTTACCCTGCTTGGCCCGGTCGGTTCCGTGCAGGTCGGCGAATCCGGGATTCGCTACCACCGTCACATCCCCCTCCAAATCCACCACCCGAATCTGCGGGCGGCGTCCGTAGCCAATGGCGGCCCGCTTCAGCACGTTGCCGTGGTCATCCACCGCCAACGTCAAGGTGTGTTGGAGACGAGGGTCGGCGGGATCGCGCTCGTAGTGGAAGCTGACCGCCTCCTGTGGGTGGGCGAAAAACACCCCATGACGGTTGGCTCCTCTAGCCTGCACCACCCGGATGGTGAAGTTCTGCTCGGTGACGGTGTACGGGGTGAGGGCGCGTTTTATTTGCTCGGGGCTTGAGCCGGGACCTGTGTCGTCGGCGTAGACCTCCTGGCGCAGCATCGAACCCTTGAGGGCGCGGCAGGCTTCGCGTTCTTCTTCCAAGATCAGGCCGGTTGGCAGCACCGTATCCGCCAGCAACAAGTCGCGGGCCTCGGCGTTGGTCAGGCCCGGCTCCCGGAAGTATTCGCCCTGGTCAGTGGGGTTCAGCGGGCCAGCGAAATAATTGGAGACGCGCTCGCGGCCCAGGTAGGCGCCCGTGTGGAACCAAGTCTTGGTGCGCACCGCCGGGACATGGGAGGCGGCGGCGCTGTTTTCGGCGGGGAGCTTGCCATCGGCCAAGGCCGCGAATGCCTCGGTGTCCCATTGCTCCACCATGCCGAAGCCCCGGAACTCCCGCTCCTCGCCATCAAAATGGCCGTGGTGGTAGGCGTAGCGGGTGACGAAGCGGTTGCGGCTAATCTGATCGTAGGCCTCCACCCGCTCGACCACCTGCACCGGGAACGGTAGCTGGGTGATCCAGGGCTTCCGGCCCCCCATCAAGTTGACGAAGCGCATGGGCCGCCGGGCATCCCCCGGCAAGGGCGAGGACCACACCAAACAGGCGGTGCCATTGCCCAACAGGTCGGCGGGCATGAGGCCCACCAAGTCATCGACTCGCGGAAACACCTTGAGGATTCGCGGCTGGCCCCAACTGTTGCCCGACTGGTTGAAATACAGGCGCACGCCGCCCTGGTGCAGATAGATGAGGTCCGTAGTGCCGCCGCCATCAATATCCGCCAGCCGGACGCGCCTGTGGTCGTACTGGTCTGGGTTGTCGAAGCGGGGCGCGTTGTCCATCGTCACCTTGGCCCCGAAGCGGCGATGGCCGAGGTTCGGCCAATAACACACCTCGCCGTTGCGGATGCGCACGATGTCGGTCAGCCCATCGCCGGAGAGGTCGGCGAGGTAGACGCACTGGGTGTAATCGGCGAAAACCACTCGCGGGCCACGCTCCTCGTCCAAGGCCCGGGCGACCCGGCGGGCCGGGCCGAAGCCCGCCTCGGCCAAGGCGGCGTGCCAGACGAAGGCGCCGTCTTCGGTGATGAGCAGATCGGCGTGGCCGTCCCCGTCCAGGTCGATGAGCTTGAGGTTGGGATCGCGGAAGTCGCGGCTCAGGCGCGAAGCGAATGGGCGGAAGGGCCGCCAGCCTTCGCCTTCCTCCTCGGGTTCGTGGAATCCGGGGTTCGGCCCATCCAAGACCACCACGTCCGGTTGCCCGTCGCCCGCCAAGTCCATGAATTCCGCCCCGCTTTTCAGGCTGAGATTGGGCTTGAGCCTGACCGCCTCGAGCGGCGCGAACTTCGGCTTGATGTGTTCCCGCCCGTCGGGGCTTTTTTCCGGGATCGGACTGAGGTTGCGTTTGTAGAACCAGCCGCCCGCCTGTTCGGTCAGCAGGCCGGGGATGCCCTCGCCATGCAGGTCGATCCAGCGGTAGGTGACGCCATCCAGACCGATGGGAAGGTTTTCCAGGCCCGGCGGCCCCACTTCCTCAACCGCGTCCTGCACCACGGGCTGGCTGTACTCGAACTCCACCGGCGGCAGGCTGCTGTGGTCGTAGCCGCCGACTCTGCGGCGGTGGCCGGTCTGGGTGACGGCGCGGAGAAAGGTATAAACCGGGTTGCGAACATCGTTGGGATCGACTTCGTCGGAATAGGTGAAGCCGGTGGAACGCACCATACAGTTGCCCTCCACCCCCGCTTCGCCTGGAAAGTGGTGAAACATCAGGACACGCTGGCATATCCGGTAAGTGCGGACCTCGAAGCCAGCCCGATAGGAAGAAAACGGATCCTTGCGTGCGGGCCACACGCCCTTGTCGTTGGGCAAGGGCGCGGCGGCGCGAAGACGACCTCGAAGAGCCAGGCTTTAATCCCGTCGTCAGCGCTGGCATCCAGAGGCTCGGACCACGGGCTGCCGCTTTTCGGTACCGGCAAATACGGCGTGCGGTTGCCGTAACGAATGCGCTTGAGATAGCGCTGGGCGGATCGGGACTCGTCGCCGCGGTTTCGCTCGTGCGCCTTGACGAGCGGGTTGCCCGCGGGGCCGTCGAAAATCCCCGCTGAATCCTCGGGCTTATAGCCATAGACGATGACGTTGCCCTTGTCGTCATGGCTCTGGCAGATCAGCCAACTGAAGATGCGGCTGTGGTCCGCCGGATCGGCGATGCGGCTGTCGCCTGTCCTCCCGTACCAACTGGTGATGTTGTCCTTGGAAATGGAGCGCCAGAACACGTCCGTCGCGTCGGCGATATTGGTCCAGCGCTCGATGCGGGCGAACAAGCCCTCGATGCGGGGGCGGAAGCGGTCGATCCGATAGGTTGCGCCATCGGCCATTCACGGGAGGAGGTTCTCCCGCTCCCATTGGCCTTGGGCATTTTGAACCAGCACCGGCGCCAAATCCTCGGTGCCGGACAGTATGAAGACATCCGAATCCCTGGCGTCCTGATACTGCGGCAACCCCTTGTCGGTCTTGCGGGTGATCGACGGCAGCGACAGGTTCCAACCGAAGCCGAATGGGCCGTTTTGGGCACCGGAGTCATAGGCGAGCGAGAGTTGGGGACCGAAACCCGAACGCCCCGCGCCGGTGGCGACGGGCGGCGTCATCGACCCGGTACCGTTCAGGGGATTGGCGGCGAATTTTTCGCCCATCCCGCGGATCGCTCCCCCGCCTTTGGGCAAATTCAGGCTCGGGGCGCGGGCCTGAAAATCCTGTTTGCCCGGTTCTGGGCGCTGATCCGTTTCCTGCCTAACGTCGTCGCTCATCGGTTTCTCCGCAGAGTACTTTGCTTACAGCCTAATCAGGGTGGCATGCCCCGCGCACCTCTGCCTGGGGCGTAGGCATCTAAGTCTTGAGCGTTCAAAAGGTTCGCTGTGGTTCACAGCCTCCGGCGTTTCCAGCTAACCCGCACTTTATCGTATCGCATTCATAC
>NZ_JBTEKS010000233.1:0-7100 GCF_054333355.1 Methylomagnum sp.
TACATGCCCGACCTACGGGCTGCTTTTCCAGCTGCTTTTGATAGCGCCCGCCATCCACGCCGACCCGCTCTTCGTCCAGCGCGTCGAAGCCGCCCAACCCACGGCGGAAGCCATCGCCAAGGCCGAGGAGAAAATCCGCGACCACAAGGACATCAAGCTTCGCGAGGAGCCGAAGGTGCCGCCCTTTCACAAGCGGGTGGATAATCCAGTCAAGGCAGGTGAGGCTTACTGTCAGGGCTGCCACCTCCCGGTGCCGCACAGCGAGAAGCTCCGCACCCGAGCCTTCCTCAACATGCACTCCCGGTTCATTGCCTGCGAGACCTGCCACTTCCGGCCTGAGGACGCCAAGCTCGATTACCGCTGGCTGGATTACACCAGCAAGCAACCCGCCTCCCCAGCGGACAACCGGCTGCGTATCGGCCAGAAGATCGACAACGCCGTGACGCTGGACGGGCGGGTGAAGGTCGCGCCGTTCTTTCAGGATGCTCCGGCCATTGCATTCCCCGGCACTGAATTCGCCGAGCGCGTCGCCCGCGACTGGAAAGCCGCCGAAGCCATCCCCGCCAAGGCCAAGCTGAAAGCCAAAATTCACGCGCCGCTGGAAAAAGAAGGCCCGGCCTGCGCCAAGTGCCACACGGATCAAGATTCCATGCTCGATCTCGCTGCCCTCGGTGCCAAGCCCGAACAAGTGACGATGATCCAGCGTCATGTCATCCCGCAATTTTTTGGCCGCTATAAGGAGGAGGATGAGCGGCTGAAAATCATCGACATCCTGCGCTGATGACCATGCGCGGACTGCTGTTGGTGTTGGGGCTGCTGTGCGGCATGGCGGCGCGGGCGGCGGGGTTGGTGCCGTGGGTGGCTGATGGCGCGGTGTTCCGGGCTGATTTCAACCAGCCCACCGCCGTGCTGGCCGACACCCAAGGCCGGATGCTGGTGCTGGATGGCACCCATAACCGGGTGGTGCGTTTGTCGGCAGACGGCAAAATCATGGGCTCTTTCGGCGCGGAGATACTCAATCTGCCGCTGGATATGACGCTGGCGGACGAGGGCTTGTTGGTGGCCGACACGGGCAATAAGCGGCTGGTGCTGTTCAAGCCCGATGGCGGCTTGGTGAAAGCATTGAATTTGCCCGCCGCCATCTGCGCCAAAAAGCCAGAAAAGGGCCAAGCGCCAAAGCCCGCGCCGGGTGAGGTGGAATGCCCCGACGGCGTGGCGCAAGTCCAGCCGGAACCCGTCGCCGTGACGGTGCTGGATGGCATCGCTTTCTGGGCCGACCGCAAGACCCACCGCGTGTGCCGCCTCCGCCTGGACAGCGGCCAGCCTTTGGATTGCTTCGGCGGGCGGGGCGAGACGGCGGGGCGCTTCCAGTACCCTTATCAAATCGTCATCGACCGGGACGACTACCTCAACGTCCTCGACATCGCCAACGCCCGCGTCCAAGTGTTCGACAAGACCGGGCGGCAGTTCTCGCAAGTTGGGCGCTTCGGCCTCTCGCCCGGCGAACTGTACCGGCCCAACGGCCTCGCCATTGATTCCAAGACCGACACGCTGTTCGTGGCCGACAGCTATTTCGGCACGGTGTCGGTGTTCCGCAAGGGCGAATTCGTCGGGATGCTGCAAGGCGCCGACGGCCAGCCCGTTAAGCTGGATTCGCCCACCGGCCTGTCGTTCCGCGACGGGCGCTTGTACGTGGCGGAAACCGGCGCCAACCAAGTGCGGCGGTATGCGGTGGAGTTCCGCGAGGCGCCGCCCGCGCCCCAGGCCGGACTCAAGCCGCTGGAGATTTCCCAGAAGAACTGCGTGCTGTGCCATCTGTCCTGGGCGACCGAAGCCCCCGCCGAACTGCGGGCGCCGGACGGGGAGGGCGCCTTGCCGGAAGCCTCGTTCAAGATGTGCTATAGCTGCCATAACGGGGCCATCATGGATTCCCGCCTTGCCATCCATCACGGCGCCCAGCACCCGGCCACCTACGAATCGCCCGAAGAGAAAAAGCGCCATGCCGACGCCCCGAAGCCGCGCAAGGACAAGCTGCCGGAGCCGTTCCCGGTGACGCCGGACAAGCAATTGCGCTGCACCACCTGCCACACGCCCCACAGCAATTTGGAGAAGCCCGACACGCTTTATCAGGACCACGGCAATGCGTGGTTGCGGGTGCCGAACAAGGGCGGGGATTTGTGCGAGCGTTGCCATGAGTCGAAAGGGAAGGGGGCACGGGAAACCGAGACAGCCAAGCACGGCTTCAATCATCCGCTAGCGATCAAGTTCGAGCATCCACCCCACAAGGACGCCAAGGGCTATCCCACCAACGCCGAATTGCACAAAGGTTTGCCCCTGAAACTGGCGGCGGGCGGTTCGGCCTTGGGCCACGACAACGAGATGATTTGCCAGACTTGCCACCAAGCCCACGGCGGGCACGACGACGGCAAACTCACGGTGCTGGACCGGAAACAGGGCGAACTCTGTGCCGCCTGCCACCCGCGCCAGTTCTCCGAGGACAAGGACGACGCCCACGACAAGGGCGTGCATCCGATCAACATCAAGCGCAAGAGCGATGACCCGAACATCAAGCCGGTGCTGTGGAAGGGCAAGCCAGAGATTACCGAGGTGGGTTGCCAGACTTGCCACGCGGTTCACAAAGGCACAGCGGAAACCACCCTCATGCCGGAAGGTGTGAAATCGGACGGCGAGCTTTGTAAGAACTGCCACGAGCGCCAGCACACCGACAGCAAGGAGGAAGCCCACCGCAAGGGTGTCCATCCGGTCAACATCAAGCGGGAGAGCGACGATCCCTGGGAAAAGCCAGTGCTGTGGAAGGGCAAGCCGGACATCAAGGAAGTAACCTGCCAGACCTGCCACAACGTCCACAGCGGCAACCCGGACACCGCCTTGCTGCCCAAGGGCATCGAGGAGGCCGAGGCGCTGTGCAAGAACTGCCACGAACGCCAGCACGCCGAGGGCAAGGACGCGGCGATAAAGAAGGGCGTCCACCCGGTCAACGCCAAGCTGGACGATCCGGTCAAAATCAACGACAAGCAGGTGGAGAAAGTCGGCTGCCTCACCTGCCACGCGGTCCACAAGGGCAAGCCCGACACCGCCGTGCTGGTCGAATCGGACAAGAATGGTGAGCTATGCAGCCATTGCCACAAGCGCAAGCAGACCGTGGTCGGCACCGACCATGATCTCCGCATCACCGCCAAGGACAAGAAGAATGCCCATGGCGACTTGCCGACGGAATCCGGCGTCTGTGGCGCGTGTCACACCTTGCACCGGGGCAAGGGCGAACTGCCGTTCCTGGCCGGGGCGAAGCGGGTGCAGGCCAAGCCATCCACCGACCCCGCCGACAAGGTGGATGAAAGCCCCTTCAAGCGCGATGCCCTGTGCCTGAACTGCCACCAGAAGGGCGGGGTGGGCGAGGACAAGGCGATGCGGCATTTCAGCCACCCGCACGAGGATTTGGTGCTGCGTTCCGACAAGAAGGTCATGCCGCTGCTGGGCAAGGACGAGAAGCCGGAGGAGTTCGGGCGAATCGCTTGCGTCACCTGCCACGAGCCGCATGTGTGGGATGTGGAGAAGGCGCCCCCGGAGGACGCCGTAAAGATCAAGCTGTCGGCCAACAAGGACAATCTTGAGGGCACCCAGCGGGATGCGTTCCTGCGGCACAAAGGGGTGGATGGCACATTCTGCATCGACTGCCACGGCTTGGAGGGCATCGTGAAGTACAAGTATTTCCACGACAAGAAGCGGTCGCGGAATAAGAATTTGGACTATCTAAAGTAGGTCGGGCTTCAGCCCGACTTTACTGTTTCGCGGGTTCAGAGTCGGGCTGAAGCCCGACCTACACACGAGCAAATTGATATGCCCCGCCTGATTCTGATTCTGCCGCCGCTAGTGCTAGCGGCCATTGGGTTGCTGATGTGGTACGGCATGGGTTTAGACCCGAACGGCTTGCCATCGCCCTTTCTCGCCAAGCCCTTGCCGAAGTTCTCTGCATCCACCCTGGCCGAACCGCCCGCCATCCTGACGAATCAAGATATTAAAGGTCCGGCGCTGCTTAACTTCTGGGCGAGCTGGTGCGCGGCCTGCCGGGACGAGCATCCCTTGCTGCTGGCTGTGGCCCGCAAGAAAGACGTGGCGATTTACGGCGTCGATTATCTCGACCTCCGCGATCCGGCTCAGGTCTGGCTGAACCGCGAGGGCGATCCCTATAGGCAAATCGTGTTCGATGACGGCGGCACCCTGGGCAACACGCTGGGCGTGTTGGGCACGCCGGAAACCTACGCCATCGACGCAGGGGGCGTGGTCCGCTATCGGCATGTGGGGGCGTTGACGCCGGAAGTGTGGGAGAAGATGCGGGAGGCGATGGGGCTTGGACGTGGGAGTGGGCTTTAGCCCACGCCTTGGGGTGGTAGTCGCGGGCTGAAGCTCGCTCCCACAAGTGAAGCTGTTTTAGGGGGAAAAGGGGTGGAAGCGCCGAGTTTGGGGCTTCCACCATTTCGGTCAACCGAACGGGCCGAATCAGACGTGGGCGGCGAAGGGGTGGGCTTCGCTGCCTTTCCGGGCCACAACTTCCTTGGCCGACGGCTCGCCAGCGACGGCGCGCTGGATGGAGAGCTTGGTGGCCTCGTAGTTGTAGTCCTGGATTTTCGCGTCGTCCTCGGCCAGCCAGTGAATGAACACGCCGACGCTGATGAACAGGTCGTCCGCTTCATCCACCGGAATCGTGCCGTCTTCCACGCAATCCGCCACCGCCATCGCGACGCCGCGCTGGGCGGGTCCGAACATCTGGGTGGCCTGCTTGCCATTCTTGATGGTGACTTTGTTGAACATCACCGTGGCGGGCTTGACCAGCAGGTTCGGCGCGACCACCGCCAACAGGCTGGTGAACCCATCCTTGTTATTGGTCAGGGCGGTCGCGAACGCCGTTTCGGCGGCGCTGCCGCGCGGGCCGATGATGAGGTCGATGTGGGCGATTTCATTGCCGCCGCCGCATAGGGCCTCGCCCACGAGCAGCTTATTGATCTTTGCCATTTAACTCTCCTCCTTCCAGATAGTTTGCGGTTTTTGTTTAAGGAAACACGCCAGCCTCAATCCTTTGAGCAAAACCGACTCAATCCCTGTCATCCGGCGCTGTGATTGAACCAGACGGCGGCCATGCCGACGGTTCAATGGGGGGGCGGGATATGAATAGGCCCGGAGACGCCACGATTTAACCGGGCGGTCTCACGGGCACTGATTTCCCGCTAAGTTCAATCAAGCCTTGGCTATCCGGCCAGATTCGTAATCTGATAACACCTTGTTTAGCCGCGCCGGGTCGCTGAGGCAAGCGTCCAATTGGTTGCGCAGCCATTGGGCGTGATGGCGCTTCAACACGCTGTCGGTGGGGCGGCACGGGGCGATGGCTTCCAGCATGTAGGCCAGATGGTTGAGGAAGTGGCGGCGCAGGATGGAATCCTGGGGAATCTGCACCGCTGCGGGCGCGGATTTGGCGGGCTGGCTGGGCGCGGGAGCCGCTATGGCAACAACGGGCGCGGAGGCTGGTGCCGGAATATCCATGACCGGAGCCGGCGTGGGTGCCACCGTTGCCGCTTTGCTGGCCCGGCAGGCTTCATATTCAGCCGTCAGCTTGTCCCGGCAAGCCTTGTCGCGCAGGCAGGCTTGCAGCCGGGATTGGAGCAGGTGCTGGTGATGGCGCTTCAACACGCTGTCGGTGGGGCGGGGCGCGGCCACCGTTTCCAGCATGTGGCAGATATGGGCCTGAAAATGCCGTTTGAGTACCGAGTCCTGGGGAACGTGGCGACCGAAGGCGGGAATGGCTGGCCGTTGTGCCACGGCGGCTTTGGGAACTGGTGCGGCGGCAGGCGCGGGCGGGGGCGGTTGCCGGGTTTGAACGGCTTCCGCTGGCTTGGGCGTTTTGGGAATGACGGGTTCCGGTGCCTTGGGCGCTTGCCGGGCGGCGACCACCGGCGCTTTGGCGGGCGGGGTGGCTTGTTTGCTGCGACTGAGCTTGATGACGAGATACACCGCCACGAGCAAGCCGAAAATGCCTATCGCGATAAGCGTGGCGGTGTTGGCGGTGATTCCGTTGTCCGCCAGGTTTTGCATGATGTCTTGGAAGTTGAAGTCATTCATGGTCGTGTTCCTCCACGTATAAGCGCCTGTAGTTCAGGAGGGGCGGGCGACAGGATGAGGCGCGGCGCGCTGTGGCTGAAGTTCCCGCCCGATGGGTTTTCCTTATTGCGGCTCGGGAAAGAGCCTGTTTACGGGATGGAATTTTAGCGGAGCGGGGGGAGATTTGGCAGAACTTTTCCGGGGTGGGGCGGTCAGGCGCACCTTCACTCGGGGGCTTGGGCCAGAAGGGTTTCGAGTCGTTCCGCTTGTGCCGGGAATTCTGGGTTGTCGGGGAGATACTCAAGGCTTCGTATTGTCAGGCCGTTCGCGCAAGGTACGGCGTAGCGCTAGGCTTTTATGGTAGGCGGATTCGGCATCTTTGAAATAGCCCAGAGCTTCTGCCACTATGCCGATATTATCTAGCGAAACACTTAAGTCGTGCACGGATTCGGGCGTGTTGCTCCTTATCCATATTTTGCGGGCTAAGCGTTCGACGTCAGTTGCAATGCGACGGGCAGTTTCCAGGCGGCGTTCTGAATAAGCATCCTCGAAAGCTTTCCAGCCCACCCGCAATGCACCCTGGTTTTCTTCTAATATCCGCCCCCATTCGTCAACAGCAGAGGGGGCATGGCTCTCTGGAACCGAAAAGGCATTTTCTAACCGAGTGGTGGGCTGGCTCTCGGTAAAGACACGATCCAAAATCGTTGGCAGCCTTGCCACAGTAGGAATCAAATGATCTTCAGCTCGAAGTTCCTGGCTGTATTGCCGGATCGACCATAAATCCGGCGCGATTTCCCACAAACGAGGTCGGTAGTCCACTGGCAGGACTACGATGAATGGGCCATTCAGTTTGTTACGGAGAACCTCGCGATGCTCATTGAGTCGGGCCAGTAGATTAGCGCGGGCTGCGGACCATGCGGGGTCGTGGTCGTGGCTGAGATCTAGCCAGATGGGGCTGCGGGAGGCGGCACCCTTTGGGTAACGGCGTA
>NZ_JBTEKS010000234.1:0-7084 GCF_054333355.1 Methylomagnum sp.
GCCCGACCTACCCGACTCAAAGCCTCCCCCGTACAATCTCCCCAATCTCCGCATCCGTCAGCACCACCGGATTGGTCAACATGCTGTTGCCGCGAGCGTTGGCGACGATCTTGTCCACCTGCGCCGCCTCGACCCCGAACCGCCCCAGCCCCGCCAGATTCAAGCGCTCGGTCCAGCCCCGCAGCAATTCCACCAGCGCCTCGTGGGCCTCCCCATCACCATCGAAACCCTTGCCGGTCAGCAACCTTGCCACCGCCGCGTATTTGCGCAACGCCACGTTGCCCGGCGCCCGCTCTTTCAACGCACGGAGATTGACGGCGGTGGCCTCGGCCAGCAGCGTGCCGCAGGCGATGCCGTGGGGAATCGGGAAGAACGCCCCCAATGGTGAGGCCAGCCCATGCACCGAACCCAGCCCCGCCTGCGCCAATGTGATCCCGGACATGAGCGAGGCATAGGCCATGGCGCTCCGCCCGGCCTGGGCGATGGCGTCGTCGCCGCCTCCATGCGCCGGGAAGAAGCCGTCCCGGAAGGCCGTCATGCCGCTCCACGCCAAGGCGTCGGTCATCGGGTTGGCGCGGCTGGACACATACGATTCCAGCAGTTGAGTGAAGGCGTCCATGCCGTCGGCGGCGATGAGTTCCGGCGGGCAGGTGGACAGCAGGTCAGGATCGACCAGGGCGTATTCCGGCACCAGCGCGTCGTGGCGGAAGGATTTTTTGTAGCCGTTCTCGCCCCGGACGCTCAGCACCGCGTTCTTGGTCGCCTCGCTGCCGGTGCCCGCCGTGGTGGGGACGGCGATGAAGGGCGTGGCGGGACCGTGATAAGGCAGGTTGCGGCCCACCCCTTCCAGATGATCCAGCACCGAATTACCGTGGGGCAGCAAACCGGCGATGGCCTTGCCCGCGTCCAGCACACTGCCGCCGCCGATGGCGATCACCACCTCGATGCCCCGGCCACGGAAGGCGCGCACCGCGTTGTCCACCAAGGCCGGGGTCGGTTCCTCGGCGACGGACAGATGCCCGAAGTGCATGCCCTGTTCGTGGAGTTCGTGGCCCAGCCAATTCCAACGGGGTGACGCGAGGAAGGAATGGGCGCCTGTGACGATCAGCGCTTTTTTGCCGTAGCTCCGGGCCAAGTCCGGCAGTTCCGCGAGCCGCCCCGCGCCAAACAGGATGCGGGGCAAGCGGGCGCAGGCGAAGGCAGGAATCGCTGTCATGCCGCCTCCTCCGCCTTGCGGGCTTTGCGCTTGTGCAGGTGGACATAAATCGCCACCAGAATCACGCTGAACACCACCACACCGGCCACCGCCTCGCGTGAATATTGCACGATGAGTTCCTGATTCTGGCCGATGAAATAGCCGATCCAACTCAAGATCGTCACCCAGATGCCCGCGCCCACCAGGGTGTAGAGGGTGAAGCGCAGGTGGTTCATGCGGGCGATGCCGGCGGGGATGGAAATCAGGTGGCGAATCACCGGCAGCAAGCGGCCAATGAAGGTGGAGATTTCGCCATGGCGCAGGAAGAAGCTTTCCACCCGGTCGAAATGCTCCTCGGTGATCCAGACATAGCGCCCGTACTTGATGACCAAGGGCCGACCCAGCCAGCGAGCCACGAAGTAATTGGCATAGGCGCCGAACAGGCTGCCGAAGGTGCCGCTGAGAATCACCAAAGCCATGTTCATTTTACCCTGCTGGACCAGATAGCCCGCCGGGGGCATGACCACTTCACTGGGGATGGGGAAGACGGAGCTTTCCATCGCCATCAAGATGAAGATGCCGGTGTAGCCCATGGCGCCGATTGTGTTCACCAGCCAGTTGATGAGTTCGTGCATTGCGTTCCCTGTATTTGGATGAGTGCGAAGAGATTGTATTCCCCGGTATTTATCGGCGGGGCCGGATCGGCTCGTCTACCAAATGCGGCGGATTCCGTAGCTATCGAATAGGACTTCATGACTGATGGTAGGCCGCCAATTCATCTTCCGGTAGAGGCTCGAAAAACGCCTCCCCCACACCGCCTGGCCCCGCATCGCACCGAATCTCCGCCCCTGGCCGGGATTGCCCAAGGGGACCGGTTTCACCAAGGGTTGTTCACCCCGCGCAATGATGGCTTCTTCTCCGGTGCAAGCTTGGTCGATGAGGCTGGAAAGATGGGTTTTGGCGTTATGAACGGTATAAGTGTTCACGGATATTCCTTAACCAAGAGACATAATCAAGCAGTATAACGAGGTGGAAGACTGGCCGTATAGCGGGAACGATCCATCGAATTAGGCTTTGAAAGGGTTGTCGAACCTCACCCCAGAGCCTACTATGTCCGCCATTTTGGCGCACATTTCAAGGGTTGAAGTTATGTCCATCAAGCGCGAACGATTACACCTGCGGCTGGATTTGGTCGGCAAGAACCTTATCGAGGAAGCGGCTACCTGCCAGCACAAAACGGCATCGGGATTCGTGTTGAACCATGCCCTGGCGGCTGCCGAAAAAGTCGTCGCCGAATATCGCCGGAGCATACGGCTGTCCGACCAGGACTGGGAACGCTTCTGCGAAACACTGGAAAACCCGCCGGATCCGAATCCCGCCCTGATCAGTGCGGCCCAGCGCTATAACGACCAGATCACTCCAAATGAGTGAGTCACACTGGGTGGTCGAAGCCCTGGCTAACCGACACCGGCGAGACGGCTTCGCCAGCGGACGGGCTGAATTAGACGACTATCTGGACCGTTATGCGGGACAGGACGAACGCCGGGATTTGACGCGGGTGTTCGTTGCCGTCGAGGCCGGACAAACTGACATCGCGGGTTATTACTCCTTGTCGGCGGGCAGCGTCGAGCGCCGCCGCTTCCCGCCCGAACGATCCCGCAAACTTCCCCACTATCCGGTCCCTATGGCTCGGCTTGGCCGCTTGGCGGTGGATATGCGGTTGCAAGGACAAGGACTGGGTTCGTTGCTGCTGCTCGATGCCCTCAAACGGTCCTTATCCGCCAGCGCCAGCTTGGGTGTTTATGGGGTGATGGTCGATGCCTTGGATGAACGGGCAGCGACCTTCTACCAACACTTCGGATTTGTCCGGCTGAGCGGCATAATCCGCTTCGAGCTGGGCATCCACCGGGAAGGCTTCAACGTCTTCGCCCTCGGGCCGACGGGATTGGGCAAAACCTCGACGGTGAAGGAAATCGTCACCCGCGAGGCGGAAGGACGCCCGGTGCCGGACGACTGGTGCTACGCTCACAACTTCGACGAGCCGTCCAAACCCAAAAGGCGCTGCGGCTGCCCGCAGGCCAGGGACGCCGTGATGTGAGCAGTAAACGTATAGCGCCCACTGAGCTTTGAAGCGTGTCGGGTATCATTACGCCAGACTCAATCCACCCAGAGTGGCTCAGCCCATGGCCGCCATCGCCTTCGACACACTGAAACACCAAACGCCTGCGGGAAGCCGGTGTGCCGGAAAAACAGGCCGAAGCCCTGTCCGAAGTTCTGGAAGTCAACTGGAAGGAGTTGGCAACTAAGGAAGATTTGGCGCGAATGGAAGAGCGCATGAACAACAAGATCGAACTCTTGCGGGCCGAGTTGAAGCGGGAAATGTCGGATACCCGGGGTGGCTTACAGAAAGAAATCGCCGATACCAAGGCCGACCTGACCCGCTGGATACTCGCGCAGGCGTCCTGCAAACACCCTCCTGGCCGCCCTGATGATGAAGCTGGCGCACTTGCTTTGATCACGTATCCCCCATCACAAACCCCGCCCCATCACCCCATCCCAAACACCTCACCCCGCGCCACAAACGGCAAGCGCTTTCCCGCTGGCAGCAAGAACGCATGTTCGAAGGGAACCTCCAAGCTCTCCTCGCAATAGCCATCGGTGATAACCAGCACCGGACCCCGCCGGGGAAACTCCCCGCGCCGCGCCAAGTCCCGCAGCAAATCCACCCCAGGCTGCAAAATCGTCCCGCCCCGCCCCCGCACCGTGAACCGATCCAACAGCCGCTCCGGCTCCACCCAGCCACTATCGTAGGCCGCCGCGTCACAGCAAATCAGCCGCACCGCGAAAACCTCACGAGCGATGGAATAACTAGCGATGGCCCCCAGCGCCTTGCCCAACAACTGCGGGTCCATAGAGCCAGAGGTATCCAGCACCACGCCGAACACCCGGCTCTTGCGCTGCTCTTCCGGCGGCGGGCAGGTGGACGGACGCGGAATATCCGGCGTGGAACTCTGGCGGCGCGAGGGCCGAGCATAGCTGCGGCGGTATTCCGGCGGCGGGAAATGCCGGTCGAACCACTCCGCCAGCTTCACATCCCACGGGATAGGCGGCTGCGACAGGGCGCGGATGGCCTCGGCCAAACCGGCGGGAATCAAGCCCCGCCCGCTGGCCTGGCAACGCTCCAAACCCTGCGCCAGGGCGCGGCGGCAATAGCTCTCCGCGTCGGTGAAGCCGGGGCCGTGGTCCTCACCGAAGAAATCGCACTGCCCCACCCCGCGCAAGGTGGCGAGCTTGCGGGCGCGGCGGATGTCCCGCGCCAGCCGGTCGTACACTTCCTCCGCCGAACAGTTGGCGAACTCCGGGTCGTACAGCATCCCCATGACCGGCGGCACGCCCAGGCTCATTTCCTTGAGCCAGCCGTTGATGACGAAATCGCAGGCGGCGTTCCACAGGAAGGCGTCCCGCCCGCGCCGCCTTGAGGCGTGGTTCAAACCGGCGTGCAGCAATTCATGGGCGAACACGAACAGCGCCTCGTCGGGAGTCAGCTTCACCGCCGAATTCATCCAGATTCTGCGGGCGCCCACGTCGATGGCCGCCACTTGGATGTCGTAGCGGCGGCACTGCTCGGGGTTCTCCTCCAGGTCAAAGCCAGCGGCCAACGCGCCCAGCAGCGGATGATGGTCGATCAAGCGGCGCTTGGCCCGGTAGGCCGGGCTGTTCGGGTTGGGGCGGTTGGATCGGGTGTCGCCATCGGGAAACGCGGCGGTTTCGATGGCGCGGCCCACGCCCTGGGCGATGCCCTCGGCCAGCAGGCTTTTCCAATCCGGGATACGCGGTGTCCAGCGGGAGGGTTTCTCGTCGAGTCCACAGAACACCGAGCGCCCGCCGCCAAAGCCATCCCGGAACGCCGACAACCGGGGGTCGAGCTTCTCCACGCACAGGATGCGGAACAGGGTTTCCTCGCCGCCCGCCGGGATGTGCAGCGGCGGATAGTCCAGGGCTTCAGGCAAGCGGCCAATCTTCAGGTCATCGCAAAAGCGGTTCGCCACCAGCAGCGCCGCCAGTTCCCACACCGCTTGCGGCTCGCGTCCCCGCACCAGCCCGAAACCCAGGCAGGTCAGGGCCAGGGCGAGCAGCCGCGCCCATTCCTCCGGTTCGGCCCGGCGCTTGGGATGCAAATAAACGGCCCCTCTCGGCGACACGGTCAGCCAGGCGGCTTCCGCCACGTAGCTATGCCCAACATCCGGGCGGATCGACACCTGCCGGGCCAGGGGTACC
The DNA here is from genome assembly GCF_054333355.1 of Methylomagnum sp. Classification (NCBI taxonomy): domain Bacteria; kingdom Pseudomonadati; phylum Pseudomonadota; class Gammaproteobacteria; order Methylococcales; family Methylococcaceae; genus Methylomagnum; species Methylomagnum sp. Next base: position 5,474 of record NZ_JBTEKS010000234.1, read on the forward strand.
AGCACCGGATGATCAAGGATCAAGGCGATGGCGGCGTCCCGCGCCTCCCGTGCCGGGTCGTTGAGGGCTCTTCGTTTACTCATGGCTTCTATCGTTCCCACGTTCTGCGTCACGGCCAATTAAGTCAGCGCTATTTATCGCGATTTCCAACCGTATTCGATATGACGGGTCGCGATGTAGGGGCGAATTAATTCGCCCCTACAGGTGTGGCACGTATCGAATCCGAATTAGCGCCGCCATAAACCCCTCCCCGGCCCTCCCCTTAATCAGGGGAGGGAGAAAAAGCCCCCCTGATAAGGGGGTTGGGGGGTTAAACTCAGCCGCAGCAACCTGTTCAAGCACCTTATCTTTATGGCAGCGCCCGATGGGAGAGGGGATAAAAAGACTCATGGCTTGGCCTTGTCGCGGGCGGCGAGGCGTGGCAGGTCGCGGGCCACTTCCACCAGGAACCAGGCCGGGAGGCGCTGGCCCTCGTCGTCGTCCGCCAGCACCGACTGGGCGATTTCCACGCTGATGCGGGCCAGTTCGCGCAGCCGGTCCTTGGCCCGCACCGCCAGTTGCTTGTGTTCGCCGCGCACCGACGCCTCGTCCTCGGGCAGTTCTTTCCGCAGAAAGCCACGGAACGATTGCGCCAGGAAATACAGCACGTCGCGGTCGGCGGGCTCGCCGGGCCATTGCGCGTCGCCCTTGAGGATGGCGTGCAGGGCGTGCTTCTGGCGGATTTGCTTGACGAAGCCCTTGAACTGCCCGGCGTGGGCCGGGGTGAGCAGGCCGAAGGCCAGGGCTTCCAGCATCAGGTCGCCGATGCCATCGTCGAAGGAATGCAGGGCGTCGGATAGCATGTGCCAACTGCGCGGGGTCGAAAACGGCTCCTCGTGCTTGGGCGGCTCGCTCCACAGGTGGTCGGGGCGCAGCCGGATGTAGTCCAGCACCCACGGATGGATGGCGCCGTCGGCGATGGCCCAATCCAGCCATTGGCGGTGGTCGGCGCGGAGGTGGATGTGGGCCAGCCGGTTGATGAGCGCCGAGGGCATGGGCTTGACGATGGCGGCGTCCTTGGCCCGGTTGCCCGCGCCGATGACGATGGTGCCCGCCGGCAGGTGGTATTCGCCCACCCGCCGGTCGAGGATCAGCGAATAGAACGCCTTCTGGATTTCGTGGCTGGAGGCGTTGAGTTCGTCCAGGAACAGCACGAAGGCTTCGGCCCGCACGATGTTGGCGGGTGGGAAGAAGCGCGAGCAATTCCCGTCGATTTGCGGGACGCCCAGCAAATCCTCCGGCGCCAACTGGCTGCCCAGCAGGGACACGCACTCCAGGCCCACGGTGTCGGCGAAGCGCCGCACCAGGGCGCTCTTGCCGATGCCCGGCGCACCCCACATGAACACGGGGCGGGTCACGGCGACATTGAGGAGGAAATCGAAGGCCTGGGCGGGGGAGAGTTGGATGGCGGGGTTCATGGCGCGTTTAAGCGGGATTGGATTGGGTGGAATGAACGCACCAGGATGATTGCGCCTTGGCGTGCAAAATTCAATTTACATGGTTAAAACCGCCAAGATCAAACTCGCCTTAGAGCATTTTCATTTTAGGTTTATGGCATTCACTTAGGCCGAC
>NZ_JBTEKS010000235.1:0-7016 GCF_054333355.1 Methylomagnum sp.
CAAAACTACTGTTCGCACTCCAGGATTTTCCACAACCCCAACCGCCGGAAGTCACCCCATGCTGCGCCGCCACCCCAATTCCCCAGCGCATCTATTCCTCGACGACACACCCTATTTTCTCACCGGCGCGACCTACCAAAAACGCAGACTCCTACAGCACGCCGACTTGAAACAGCGGCTACTCGACAAAATCATCGCGGCGACCCGCCATTTCGGCTGGACCTTGGAGCATTGGGTGATTCTCGACAATCACTACCACCTGATGCTACGCAGCCGCCGGGGAGAAGACCTAACGGAACTCATGCGGCAAATACACGGCGGCACGTCCGGCGACATCGCCAAAGCGACCCAATGCGCCCTACCCGTCTGGTGGAACTACTGGGACTACTGCCCCCGCGACGACCGCGACTTTCTTCTCCGCCTCAACTACCTGCTCTACAACCCCATCAAACACCGCTACACCACCGACCTGAAGGACTACCCCCATTCCAGTTTCCACGGGCTATTCCAAATCCACGGCAAAGAGGGGCTGGCACAACAGTTCCGGGCCTATCCCGAATTCCGCACGCTGGCACTGGATGACGATTTCTGAGGGCGGCGGGAAAGAACAGAGGTTCCCGGAACCCGCCTAGAATGGTAAACTCCGCCCCGCTTTGACTTGGCGGAGAACGGCTCAGCCCCTCCGCAAGTTGTCAGCCCGCCCCGGTGGTGGAATCGGTAGACACAAGGGACTTGAGAAAATTTGAGCACCTAACTGGGAAACCTAATAGGTGAATGTGCTTAAATTCGGTGAAGGCTTCGCTGCTAATACCGAGCTAAGCTAAAGGTAGATAACCTCGATATGCCTTTAGAAAGTGTAGAGACTTAACAGGCACCACCTAAGTAATGGCAACAACCATTATAGGGTGAAGATAAAGTCCAGACCACAAACTCGATTTATATAGTAAATAGAGGTGGCGAAAGCCATAGTGGTAAGAAAATCCCTCGCCTTTACCGGCGTGCCGGTTCGAGTCCGGCCCGGGGCACCACATCACCAAACATACAAAAAGGCTTGCGCGGAAGCGCCAAGCCTTTTTCTTTTTGCGCCGTTGAAACAGGAACCCGTTCCAAACCCATCCCACCGCCACCTTTTGACGTGACGAACCCTACCCATCCCCTTCCCACCCGAAGGCTTCTGATAGAATTCCAAAATCATCTCCCCGGGTCCGGAGCATGGCCGAAAATCCGCCCCCCTCCCGCTTGCCCGGCCACCCCCTTTATTTAGGACAGATTCATGCTGCCAGCGTCCGTCACCGCGCATCCCCTGCCCAAGACCCCGACCGGCATCCAAGGCTTGGACGAGATCACCCTGGGCGGACTGCCCACGGGCCGCAGCACCCTGGTCTGCGGCGGTCCCGGCTGCGGCAAGACCCTGCTGGGCATCGAATTCCTGGCGCGGGGCATCCTGCACTACAACGAACCCGGCGTGCTCATGGCCTTCGAGGAGAGCGCCGAAGAACTGACCGCCAATGTGGCCTCCCTGGGCTACGACCTGGGCGAGATGCACGCCGAGGGCCGGTTGTTCATCGACCATGTGCGGGTGGACCGCGCCGAAATCGAGGAAACCGGCGAGTACGACCTGGAAGGGCTGTTCATCCGGCTGGCGGACGCCATCGGCCGGGTCGGCGCCAAGCGGGTGGTGCTGGACACCCTGGAATCGCTGTTCGTCGGGTTGAACAACGAGGCCATCCTCCGCGCCGAACTGCGGCGGCTGTTCCGCTGGCTCAAGGACCGGGGCGTCACCACCCTCATCACCGCCGAGCGCGGCGAGGGCCAACTGACCCGCCACGGCCTGGAGGAATACGTCTCCGATTGCGTGATCCTGCTGGACTTCCGGGTCCGCGAGGAAATCTCCACCCGGCGGCTGCGGGTGGTCAAATACCGGGGCACCCACCACGGCACCAACGAATATCCCTTCCTCATCGACGAGCGGGGCATTTCCGTATACCCCGTCACCTCGCTGCGGCTGGACCAAGACGTTTCGGATGAGCGGGTGTCCACCGGCGTCGCACGGCTCGACGCCATGCTGGGCGGACTGGGCGTGTATCGAGGCAGCAGCGTGCTGGTCACGGGCACCGCCGGCACCGGCAAAAGCAGCCTTGCCGCCCGCTTCGCCGCCGCCGCCTGCGACCGTGGCGAACGGGCGCTGTATTTCGCCTTCGAGGAATCGCCCAACCAAATCGCCCGCAACATGCGCTCCATCGGCGTCGATCTGCGCACCTGGGTCGAGCGGGAACGGCTGCGGTTCTTCGCCGCGCGGCCCACCTCCGCTGGCCTGGAGACCCAGTTGGCGACCATGTTCGGGGCCATCGAACGGTTCCAGCCCGGCACCGTGGTGGTCGATCCCATCACCAACCTAGTCGACAGCGGTACGCCCTCCGAAATCAGGTCGATGCTGACGCGGCTGATCGACTTCCTCAAGAACCGCCAGATCACCGCGCTCTTCACCAGCCTCACCATAGGCCGTCTCGACACCGAGAACACCGAACTCAGGGTTTCCTCGGTGATGGACACCTGGATTGGCCTGCGCGCCCTCGAGGAGGGCAACGGCGAGCGCAACCGGATTTTATACGTGCTGAAATCGCGGGGCATGGCCCATTCCAACCAGATTCGCGAATTCCGCCTCAGCGACGCCGGGATCGAACTGGTGGATTGTTATCTCGGGCCGATGGGCGTGCTGACCGGCACGGCGCGCTACGCCCAGGAGGTCCGGGAAGAGGCCGACGCGGCGGCGCGGCGCGAGGCACTGGAAGCCCGGCGGCGGGCGGCGGATCGAAGGCGCCAAGCGTTGGAGGCACAAATCCTGGCCTTACAGGCGGAGATTGAGTCCGAGGAAGACCAAATCCTCCGTTTAGCGGTCCAAACCGAGACCAACGAAGGCTTATCCCGGACAGACCGGGCGCAGTACGCACGGCTCCGCCAAGCGGATAGCGATAAGGCAATGCCTTGGTCGGGAGCAGGCGCATGACCGGCCCAGAAGACAATCCAACCGCCGCCGGGCAAGTCCCGGACCATGGCGATGCGCCCCCGGACAACGAGTTCTGGGATTTGCGGCTGTACGTGGCGGGCCAGACGCCCAAATCGCTGGCGGCCTTCGCCAACTTGAAGAAGCTTTGCGAGGCGCATCTGGCGGGCCGCTATCGGATAGAGATCATCGACCTCATGGAAAATCCACAACTGGCGCGGGGCGATCAGATTCTGGCGATCCCGACCCTGGTCAGGAAACTGCCGGAGCCGATCCGCAAGATCATCGGCGACCTCTCCAACACCGAGCGGGTTCTGGTGGGTCTGGACCTCCGCCCGCGCCGCGACCAGAACTAAGTAAGGCCATGCACACAAACTCCAACGGGAATCACCCGGCCCAGCCGCCCACTCCATCCCCCGCGCCGGGGTCCGAGCCGCCCCGCGAGCGCTTCGCCTTCCGGCTCTACGTGGCCGGTGGCCGGGCGAGTTCGCTGCGGTCCATCGCCCGGCTCAAGGAGATTTGCGAAGAGCACCTGGCCGGTCGGTACGACCTGGAAGTCATCGACATCTATCAACAACCGGAACTGGCCGTGGCGGAGAACATCGTGGCGGCGCCCACCCTGGTGAAGAAGCTTCCGCTGCCGGTGCAACGGCTCATTGGCGACTTATCCGACACGGATAAAGTCCTGCTGAGCCTAGCCATAGGCTCCAAGCCAGACGCAGGGGACGAGGCATGAGCGCCCCGGCCAAGGATTGCGGATCGTTGCTGCTGCAAGTCCATGACCTGACGCTACAACTCGAAGAGGTCCGGGAAGCGCTCCGGGCCATCCGCATGGGCGAGGTGGACGCCGTCGTGGTGCGGAGCGGCGACCAGGAACGCATCTTCACCCTCAAGGACGCCGACCAGATTTACCGCTGCCTCATCGAGGCCATGAGCGAGGGCGCCCTGGTCCTCGACCCCGGCCACATCATCCTTTATTGCAACCGGCGCTTCGCGGACATGGTGGGCACGCCGCTGGAAAAAGTCATCGGCGCCCCCTTGGGTGGATTCATCGCGCCGAGCGACGCCGGGCCGTTCAGCCGCCTGTTCGAAGCGGGATGCCGACACGGCCATAGCCGGGGCGATCTGAGCTTGACCGGCGAGGTTCGAGTGCTGGTGTCCATCAGCCGGATTCCCTCGGAGGATGTGGAAGGTGCCTGCGTGGCGCTGGTCACCGACATCAGCGCCCTGCGGGAAACCCAGGCGGCCCTGGAGAAAGCCCGCGACGAACTGGAAAGCAAGGTCGCCGACCGCACCCACGAACTCCTGGAAGCCAACGCCATCCTGGCCGAGGCGGATCAGCGCAAGGATGAATTCCTCGCCATGCTGGCCCATGAGCTGCGCAACCCGCTGGCCCCCATCAGGACCGCCACCCAGGTGCTTAAGCTCAAGAGCGCCGGAATCACCGAAATGCAGGTGCCGCTCTCCATGATCGAACGGCAGGCGCAGCATCTCGCCCGGCTGGTGGACGACCTGCTCGACGCCTCGCGCCTGGCCCAAGGCAAGATCACCCTCAAGCGGAGGCCGGTGGACCTCGCGCCGATCATCGCCCAGGTGGTGGAGAACCACCGCCCGGTGGCGGAGCAACAACGGCACGCGCTCACCCTGAGCCTGCCGTCCCACCCCCTGCGCGTCGATGGGGACGAGGTGCGGTTGACCCAGGTTTTCTCCAACCTTGTCAACAACGCCATCAAATACACGCCCAGCGGTGGCCGAATTTCGATCACGGTCCGGGACAACGGCAGCGAGGCGGACATCGCCGTGCGGGACAACGGCATCGGCCTGGCCCAGAAAGAACTGCCGCACATCTTCGGCCTGTTCGCCCAAGTGACCCAAGGGCTGGACCGTTCCTACGGCGGGCTGGGCATCGGCTTGTCCCTGGTGAAAAGCCTGACCGAAATGCACGGCGGGCGCGTCGAGGCCCACAGCGCGGGGCTGGATCAGGGCAGCGAATTCATCATCCATCTGCCGTTGCTCCCCGCCCAAACCAACAGGGCGGAAAACCTCAGCCCCACGCCGAGTCCGCCCGCCCCGCCCCGCCACGACCTGCGGCTGCTGGTGGTGGACGACAACCACGACGCCGCGGAATCCATGGCCGAATTGCTCGTTCTGGAAGGCTACACGACCCGGATGGCCCACGACGGCTTCACGGCCATGGAAACCTACCGGGACTACGCGCCGAACGTGGTGGTGCTGGACATTGGCCTGCCGGAGATTGACGGCTTCGAGGTCGCCCGCCGCATCCGCGAGGAGCGCGACGAACCGGCGCCGACGCTGATCGCCATGACGGGCTACGGCCAGAGCGGCCACCGCGAGCGGGCCTTGAGCGATGGCCTATTCGACCACTACTTGGTGAAGCCGGTCTGCGTGGACGTGCTTCTGGGTTTGTTGGACGCCTTGAAGTCGGGCGGAGCGGCCCAGGCGCGGGGGATTGTAGGTCGGGCTTTAGCCCGACCTGACCGCCCGGCTTGATCCAAATATGTAAGGGTGGGGGCATCACTGCCATTAAGGCGATTTCCAGGAAAAGACATACCTGTAGGATGGGTAGAGCGAAGCGAAACCCATCACCCTGTGTCCGGCTCGATGGGTTTCGCGAGTACGCTCCAACCATCCTACATCCAGATCAACGGTGACAAGCATTTTCGGAAATCGCCTTAATGGCAGTGAGGGCGGGCATGAATACATGCCCACCCACGCCTGAACCATCGCCTACCGTTCTCCCAACTGGCTCACATCCTTCTGCGTGGCCCGCGCATAGCCGGTCAATTCCATGTAGCCCCGCCCCAACCGCCGCCCGGATTGGTCGGCGTCCAACACATCCACCGCCCCCTCCCAATAACGCACGCTGACCCGCAATTCCTGATCGGCGACGGCGGGCTGCACCAGGAAGCGCTTCCCCAGCGGCTTGACGGTCAGCCGCCAACGGGCCGGATAAACCACCCCGCCGGGCGCGGTCCAGTCATCCAGGCGGACCAGTTCCACATCGTCCAAAGCCAGCGCCGTCTTGCGTCCCCCGGCGTCGATCCAAGCGCCGGTACTCAAGGGGCCGATGCTCCCGTCCTTGTGGCGCATCCGGTAGAACATCAGTTCGGCACCCTCGTCCAGTTGCAGCGAGAACCAATCCCAGCCCAATTGGTAATCGGCCAGGGCGCTGGTGCTCCATTCCCGGTCCAGCCAGGCCAGCCCCGTCACCGGGAAAGTCTGGCCGTCAAAGCTCAGCGTGCCCTCGGCCCGAATCCGGGTGCCGGAGTAGTAATAGGAGGCGTTGCCCGGCTCGCGGCTTTTCTGGCTCAGCCCGTCGCGGCCTTCCAGCACCATCGGCTTGGCCGAAGTGAGGGTCAAATCCAGCGCGTAGCCGTCCTCCCGCACTTGCAGCCGCCAAGGCCAGTCATCGCCGCGCAGGGATTCCAGCCGCCAATCCTCCAGCCAGACCCGGAATGGCCCCAGTTCCGACCCGGCCAGCCCGAGGGTGCCCCGGGCGCGGCGCTCGAAGGCTTGAAAGCGCTGGCTCGCCACATCGGTCAGGGTGAAGTGGGCCATGTGGACATTGCGGCCCGCCCAGTGGGACGGGCGGTTCACCGGATGGGCCACCAATCCGTGCCGGAAGAAGGTGATCTGGAAGCCGAACCGGCGCGATGCCGGGCCGTCGAGATTGCCGGTGATGTACCACCATTCGTCGCGGAAATCGTCGTGGGGACCGTGGTCGGCGGGGAAGCTCATGGGCACCGGCTCGTAGGCCCGGCGGAAATCGGCGGTGTCGGCCTCGCTCAGCACGGCGTCGGAGGAGCGGCTGTCGGCGGTCTCGGGCGGCGTGCCGCAGGCGTTTAGAATCAGCATCGACGCCAGTAAGGCGGCGTTCCGCCGAACCCGTTGGCTGAGCGGAGTCGAAGCCAACGGGTTCGGTGGGACGCTGTAAGCCCGGTCGCCGGGTTCGTTCCCTTCGACTCCGCTCAGGAAACGAACCCGGCGACCG
>NZ_JBTEKS010000236.1:0-6999 GCF_054333355.1 Methylomagnum sp.
GAAAAAATCCTGGCCGAGCAGCGGGACCGGGATTTGGCGCTACTGCGGACCTATCGGAGTCCAAAGGAAATCTTCACCGCCTTACAGGGCAAGTTGGACACCCTGGACGGCATCGCCAAAATCACCCAAATGAACCGCCAGCGGCAGAAGGAGCAACTGATGGCCCAGGAACAACGGGCGGCGGAACTGGAGCGGCAGGGGCAGGCGGTGTCGCAGAACCTGCGCGACCTCATCCAGGCCGCCCGGCGGCAAATCGCCAATTACGATTTGAAGCTGCGGGACATCGAGGCTGAAAAGGCCGCGCTCACGGAGCGCCACACCAAGGACGCCACCCGCTTCGAAGCCTTGGAGGCGCAGCTAAAGAATCCGGGGCAACGGCCCACCTCCGGCACGGCCACCACAGGCGCGAACGCGGGCGGGGACGAAACCAGCGCCATCGCCTGTAGCGCGGTGTCCACCTGTGATCGGGCTTGGGCTTTGGCGCGGGAATATGTGATTAAGTCGTCCAGCTTGCCCTTGTCGGTGGATACCGAAAGGATCATCCAGACAGCGGCCCCCGCCAACGACAACGAGTTCGGCGTCACCGTGACCCGCATCGCCGACAAGCACGAGTACATCATCTTCCTGGACGTGCGCTGCCGGCCCTCATCCATTGGGGAAGCCCTGTGCGCGGGAGCGCGGGCCAGGGAAGTGCGGGCCAACTTCAAGGTTTATATCGAGGCCGGGATAGGCTCCATCGCGACCGAAAGCGGCTCGCCATCCCCCTGATAAAGAAAGACCGACTCGGTTTTTGAAACCGAGTCGGTCTTTTGTCTTTCTGCAAACGCGCTACCGCCGCAGCAGCAACGTCCCGATCCCCCGGTCGGTCAGCAATTCCAGCAAGACCGCGTGATCGACCCGCCCGTCGATGATGTGGGCGCTGGCAACCCCGCCATTGAGGGCGTCGGTGGCGCAGCGGACCTTGGGAATCATCCCGCCGCCGATGGTGCCGTCGGCGATCAAATCCTCCACCTCGGCCAGGGACAGGCCGGTCAGCAACTCCCCGCTTTTGTCGAGAATACCGGCGGTGTTGGTCAGCAGCATCAGCTTCTCGGCCTTCAACACCTCGGCCATCTTGCCGGCCACCAGGTCAGCGTTGATGTTGTAGGAGAACCCGTCGTCGCCCACGCCGATGGGCGCGATGACCGGGATGAAGTCGTCCCGCACCAGCCGGTCCACGATCCGGGAATCAATGCTCTTCACCTTGCCGACGTGGCCCATGTCGATGATCTCCGGCTCGTCGGTCTCGGGGGACTTCTGGGTCATAACGATCTTCTCGGCCCGCACCAAGTCGCCGTCCTTGCCGGTCAGGCCCACCGCCGAGCCGCCGTGGCGGTTGATGAGGTTGACGATCTCCTTGTTGACCAGGCCGCCCAGCACCATCTCCACCACGTCCATGGTTTCGGCGTCGGTCACCCGCATCCCCTGCACGAACTCGCTGGTCTTGCCGAGGCGTTGCAGCAGGTTGCCGATCTGCGGCCCGCCGCCGTGGACGATCACCGGATTGATGCCCACCAGCTTCAACAGCACGATGTCGCGGGCGAAGCTGTTCTTGAGCCGCTCGTCCACCATGGCGTTGCCGCCGTACTTGACGACCAGGGTCTTGCCCTTGAAGCGCTTGATGTAGGGCAGCGCCTCGATGAGGACGTGGGCGATTTGGTTGGCGGAGGCGTTCTCCAGGGTTTCTTGCTTTTTCACGGTGGCTCACATGGCGGTGAAGTTGGGTGGAAGGATGATGTCGGGCTTCACCCGCAGCAACAGGGATTTGAACCGCCCCTTGATCCGCTCCAGCGCCTCGGGGCTATCGCCCTCGAAGCAGAGCGCCAGCGCGGGCTTGTTGTGGGAGGCGCGGATCAGCCCCCAGCCGTCGGCGAAATCGACCCTGAGGCCGTCGATGTCAAGGACGCGGGCCTCGGGGAACTCGGCGGCCTGCCGAAGCTTTTCCACGATCCGGGCATTCTCGCCCTCGCCCAAGGGAATATAGATCTCCGGCGCGTTGACGGTGTTCGGCAACTCATCGAACACGTCGGCGGTGGACCGCCAATCGGCGGACAGCACTTCCACCAAGCGGGCGGCGGCATAGATGGCGTCGTCGAAGCCGTACCAGCGCTCCTTGAAAAAAATGTGCCCGCTCATCTCGCCCGCCAGCATGGCGTCGGCCTCCCGCATCTTGGCCCGGATGGCGGCGGGGCCGGTCTTCCACATCAGGGGCCGTCCGCCGTGCCGGACGATATAGCCGGACAGATGACGGGTGCTTTTCACATCGAAGAGAACATCCGAGCCGGGTTCGCGGGACAGCACGTCGGCGGCCAGCAGCATCAACTGCCGATCCGGCCAGATGATCCGGCCCTCGGAGTCCACCACGCCCAGCCGGTCGCCGTCGGCGTCGAAGGCCACCCCCAGATCGGCCTCCTGCTCCCGGACGACGCGGGCCAGCGCTTCCAGATTCTTAGGGTTGCTGGGGTCGGGCTGATGATTGGGGAAGTTGCCGTCCACCTCGCAGAACAGCGGCACCACCTCGCAGCCGATTTGTTCCAGCACCGCCGGGGCGACTTGGCTGGCCGCGCCGTTCCCGGCGTCGACCACGATCTTCATGGTGCGGCTGGCCTGGGCATCGTGGGCGATGCGCTCGATGTAGTCGCGGGCGAGGTTGCGCACTTCGATCTGTCCCTGCCCGCTGGAGAATTCGCCCCGGTCGATGCGGGCGCGGATCCTCTGGATTTCTTTGGACGTCGCGACCTCGCTGCCCAGCACGACCCTGAGTCCGTTTTCATTCGCACGGTTATAGCTGCCCGCCACCATCACCCCGGACTTGGCGCCCAGCTCATGGGTGGCGAAATACAGCAGGGGCGTCGGCACCAGCCCCAAGTCGATGACCGAGCAACCGCTGGACAGAAGGCCCCGGCCCAGCGCGTGGCTCAGGTCCGGGCTGGACAAGCGGCCATCGCGGCCAATCACCACGGTGTTCTCGCCCCGTTCCCGCACCTCGCTGCCGATGGCCCGCCCCAGCAAGCGCGCCACATCCAGCGTCAAGGTATCGCCGACCACGCCGCCGATGTCGGCGGCCCGGAAGAGGGCGGGCGAAACGGTGATGTCGGGCGCCGCCGGAGGTGTTGGCGGCGGCGGGGGCGGAGGAGGCACTGGCGTCGGCGCCTCTAAATCCTTGAAGTGCAGGAATTTATCCAGCCCCTCGTCCAAATCGTCGGCGGATTGCGCGTCCGATGGCGCGTCGGGATATTCGGCGTTGACCACGGCCTGCGGCTTCGGCGGCGACAACTGGCTTATCAGCCGGTGCGTCTCGCGCAGCCGCAAGGAATACCTCCGGTTGGTCTTGCCCAAGGACAAATCGCGCATGAACGTCGCGGCGGCATCCAAGTCATGGCGCAGTGTCCTGCCCAGCCAGAACCAGGCATAGCCAATCCCGCCGACCGCCAGCAGCGCGGCCAGCGTCGGCAGCAGTAAGAACCACAGCCAGCCGGGGTCCGCCGAGGCCGGACCCCAATACCGCAGCGTCCACGGCGTGCCCGGCACCGGCACCTCGCCCGCCATGCCGCCGTCCTTCAGCGCCGCATCGCCGACATAACCCAGGCTGAGATTCTGCTGCCGCAACTCCATGGCGCCCTGGATGAATCCCGTCGGCAGCAAGCCGCCCACGGCTTTGGGCGGCAAGCTCGCCAGCAAGGTGCCCTCCCCTTTCGCCAGCCGACGCACCACGGCCACATGGGCGCTGGGCGTGTTGGCGGCGTGGAAGGCGGGCGCGGGCTTGCCGGCCTTGGTCTGGCGCACCATGTCCATGTCGGCGAACCCCAGGTTGGGGACGCGGGTCTCCTCCGGCACCTCCACGTTGTCCGGCACCAAGCGCACCAGGGCCGCGCCCGGCACCAGCCGGGTCAGGCGCTCCTCGACGCCGATGATCCGCGCCGGATTGCCCCCGGCGAGCGCCGATCCAAGCTCCGGGTCTTGGGCCAGTTGCTCCAATAAGTCTCCGGTCTGGGCCAGGACGAGATTCATGTGGCGGGCCGTGTTCTCCGCGAGGAGCCGCGCCGCGCCCGCGCCCGCCTCGCGGGCGCTGTCCGCCGCCGCGAAATACAGCCCCGCGCCGCAGCCCACCAGAATCGCCGCCACCACCGCCGCGATGATGAAGAACAGACGCCCCAGACTCATGGGCTTGGACTTTTGCGCCATGGCGATCATAGGCGTCAGCCGTGCCCCGTGTGCCCGAAGCCTCCGTGCGCCCGCTGGCTTTCGAGGAAGTCATCGACCCGCTGGAATTCCACCTGCGCCACCGGCACGAAGACCATCTGGGCGATGCGGTCGCCCACGTTGATTTCGAAAGGCTCGGCGCCCCGGTTCCAACAGGACACGAACACCTGCCCCTGATAATCCGAGTCGATCAAGCCCACCAGATTGCCCAGCACGATGCCGTGCTTGTGGCCCAGCCCCGAGCGGGGCAGCAACACGGCGGCCAGGCCAGGGTCGTCGATGTGGATGGCGAGTCCGGTGGGAATCAAATGGGTTTGGCCCGGCGCTAGCGTCAAGGCGTCGTCAAGGCAAGCCCTAAGGTCCAGGCCAGCGGCACCGGGGGTGGCGTATTCGGGCAGGGGGATGGCGTCGCCCAGGCGTGGATCGAGAATCTTAAGTTGGATTTTTTGCATGGTAGCGTTCGGCGATGAGCCGGAGGAGTTGTTCGGCGATGACCCGCTTCGAAGCCAGCGGCAGGCGGGTTTCCCCGCCGTTCCAGCACACGAACAGGGCGTTGTCGTCGGTGTCGAAGCCCAGCCCCGCGCCGACCCGGTTGGCGGCGACCAAATCCAGGGCTTTCGCGGCCAGCTTGCCACGGGCGTAGTCTTCCAGGCGGTCGGTCTCGGCGGCGAAGCCCACCGTGAACGGGCGCTTTTCCAAGGCGGCGACGGCGGCGAGGATGTCGTGGGATTTGCGCAAGTTGATCGTCATGGCGTCGGCGGTTTTCTTGAGCTTGCCCGGTGCCGCCTCCACGGGCGTGTAATCGGCCACCGCCGCCGCGCCGATATAGATGTCCGCCGCCTCGGCCCGCGCCATGACCGCCTCATACATATCGGCGGCGCTCTCGACCCGGACCCATTCCCGCACGCTAGGCGCGGCCAGGGCGGTGGGTCCGCTCACCAGGATGACTTCGGCCCCCAGGGCGGCAGCCGCGTCGGCCAGGGCGTAGCCCATCTTGCCGGAACTGCGGTTGCTGATGTAGCGCACCGGGTCGATGGCCTCGCGGGTCGGCCCGGCGGAAATCAGCACCGCCAGCCCCGCCAGCGGCCCCCCGCCCAACAGGCCCGACAGGTTGGCGACGATGTCCGCTGGCTCCAGCATCCGGCCCGGCCCGACCTCGCCGCAGGCTTGCTCGCCCGCCGCCGGACCCAGCAGCCGCACGCCACGCTGCGCCAAACAGGCGGCGTTGTCGCGGGTGGCGGGATGCGTCCACATGGCTTGGTTCATGGCCGGGGCCAAGACCAGGGGCACGCTGGACGCGAGGCAGAGGGTGGACAGCAAATCATCGGCCAGCCCCGCCCGCAGCCGCGCCATGAAATCCGCCGTCACGGGCGCCACCAGCACCAGATCGGCCCAGCGGGCCAAGCTGATGTGGCCCATCGCCGATTCCTCGGCGGGGTCGAGCAATTCGAGGTGAACCGGATTCCCGGACAGGGCTTGGAAGGTCAAGGGCTGGACGAAGGCCGTGGCGGCGGGGGTCATGACCACCCGCACCGCCGCGCCCGCGCCGCGCAGGAGCCGAGTCAGTTCAGCGGCTTTGTACGCGGCGATGCCGCCGGTCACGCCCAGGAGGATTTTTTTGTCGGCCAGTGGCGCCACGGTGAATAGTGTCTGGAAAGGCAAAGGCACAGGGTGGGGAATTATAGAGCAGCGTGCCGGGAAAGTGGGCCAATGCAACCGCCCGCCCCCTCGCCTGCCCGGCGCGGCGGTCTGGCCTGGATTTGAAGTCATCCTGATTGGGGCGGTATTTCCGCTGGGTCTATGGCAAGTTCACGAACGGGCTTCTATGCTTGAGGGCGAACTGTCGCATATCTAAGAAAAACTTACGAGAAACCATCATGCCCATTACGGATTGGCCCGACGATGAACGACCCCGCGAAAAGCTATTGCAACGAGGCGCGCAGGCATTGTCCGACGCCGAGCTGTTGGCGATTTTCCTCAGGACTGGCATCAAGGGCAAAACCGCCGTCGATCTCTCCCGCGAGTTGCTGACTGAGTACGGCTCCCTGCGGGCGCTGTTCGATAGCGATTTCGAGCGGTTCAGCCAAAGTCCCGGCCTGGGGTTGGCGAAATACGCGCAGTTGCAGGCCGTGTTGGAAATGGCCCGCCGCCATTTGAAGGAAATGCTGCGCCGGGAAAGCGCCCTGACCAGCCCCGGTCTGACCCGGCAGTATTTGTCGGCCCATCTACGCAGTTATCAGCACGAGGTATTCGGCTGCTTGTTTCTCGACAATCAGCATCGGGTGATTGAGTTTGAGGAGTTATTCCGGGGGACGATTGACGGGGCCAGCGTGTATCCCCGCGAGGTAGTGAAGAAAGCCTTGGCTTTTAATGCCGCCGCTGTGATTTTCGCGCATAACCATCCGTCGGGGGTGGCGGAGCCTAGCGAGGCGGATAAGCACATCACCACCCGGCTTAAGCAGGCTTTGAACTTGATTGATATTCGGGTATTGGATCATTTTATTGTGGGGGATGGGGATGCTTATTCGTTTGCGGAGCATGGGTTGATTTGAGGGGGGATGACCGGATTGTTTGCGGGCGAAGCGGCTGCCGTGTTTGCTGTTTGATTATTTGGATATGTGTTTGGTCCCGTGTGATTATATTCCGGTTAGAAGCTATGCTCTCTTCGAGGCGCGGAGCCTGCTCCGCGAGGTATTCAATTCACTGGCTTGAGGCTCCGCCATGCTGATCCGTCTCCACAAGAACGCCCGCACCACC
>NZ_JBTEKS010000237.1:0-6996 GCF_054333355.1 Methylomagnum sp.
GCCCCGCCGTCGCGGAGGTCGTCCCGGTCCACCGAGGTGATGACCACATAGCGCAGGCCCAACTCCCGGATGGTGTCGGCGAGATGTTCCGGCTCGGTCGGGTCGGGCGGCTGGGGTCGGCCATGGGCCACATCGCAGAACGGGCAGCGGCGGGTGCAGATGTCGCCGAGAATCATGAAGGTGGCGGTGCCGTGGCCGAAGCATTCGGACAAATTCGGGCAGGCCGCTTCCTCGCACACGCTGTGAAGGTTCCGCTCCCTAAGGATTTGCTTGACCCGGTTGACGCTCTCGCCGCCGCCGAGCCGGACCCTGATCCACTCGGGCTTGCGGAGCGGGGCGTCCGCCGGGACGACCTTGATGGGGATGCGCTTGAGCTTGTCGGCGTTGCGCTGGTGGCTGTCGGGGGTTTGGCGGGAGGGGGCGCGATTGGGGTCTCGGGTATTCATGAGCTTGAGGGAAAGGGTTAATCGTTCGCTGGTTATTTGGCCGGATTATTTCAGCCGCCGCCAATGGTTTTTTTGGGTCTTCTTGCCCAGGCCGCAGGATCACTGCCATTAAGTTAGCGGCAATCAAACCCCCTCCCCTTATCAGGGGAGGGAGAAAAAGCCCCCCTGATAAGGGGGGTTGGGGGGTTAACTCCAGTCGTAGAAACTTGCTCAAACGGCTTAACTTAATGGCGGTGAGGCCGCAGGATGCGCCGACGCTGGAAACGCATCCATCGGGCATTCACTCACTCCCCGCCAAACAAATCCTCCCGCCACCGATACCGCACCGGCTTGGCGAGCGTTTCCAATTTGAACTCAGCCACCGCCCGCTTGAGCCACGGCTTGACCTGCGCCTTCTCCAAATCCAGCGCCTCGGCCAGTTCGTCGGGGGTTTTGGCGTCTTCCCGCAGTAGGCTTTGCAGCTTGAGCAAAAACAACTCGTAGAACCCCATATCCGCCGGGAAACCAACCGGGGCCGACGGCTCGTAAACCGGCCCGGGGCATGATTCCGCCGGGATGGCGCGAGCCAAGATTTCCGGGGCGGCGTCTGGCACGGCGTCCCGAGCCTCCGCCTCATCGGCCAGGGAAGCTAGGTCGGTTTCATCAAGCTCCGCCGCACCTTCCTCCCCGAGCAAATCCCCCCAATCCACCCGCGCCAGCGAACCCGCCAAGCGCCGCCCGCCTTGTTGAATCAGCGCGTCGTTGCCCGTTTCCTCGTCGCCGCTGTCCCGCACCCACAGCGGCACCCAGCCCCGCCGCAGATTCTCCATCGCCCCCGACCACGTCCCGCCCTTGGTGTCGGTGCGCACCACGGCGGCGGCGTCGCCCAGGCAATAGATGTACTTGTTCCGCGCCATGGCGTTGCCCGCGTTGAAGCCGGCCTCCGGGTAGAACGGCGAGATCAACACCAGATTGCGGTTCATCACATGCCGCCGGAACCGGGCCGAGGCGGCGGCGGACAGCAGGCTGTCGGCCATCACGCCAATCACCGTGCCCTCCGCCGCCAAGGCGCCCAGCATGGCGGCCTCGTCCACGCCACGGGCGCCGCCGGACACCACCGAATAGCCGCGCTCGGCGGCCAACCGGCCCAAGCCCCGGCTGTAGTCCAGATCGTCGGCGTCGGCGTCGCGGGAACCGACCACGGCCAATCCGCCCTGATTCAGCAGCTTCGGGTTGCCGCAGCCGAACAGCAGCGGCGGGGAATCCAGCTTGAGCCGCTGCTTGAGCCGGGCCGGGTAGTCGGCTTCCGAGCGGGTCATCACCCACAGCCCGGCCCGCAGCCATTTCTCCAACGCCAGCCCCAAGGCCGCGCCCCGGTTCACCAGCCGCTCGACCCGCTGGTGCGTCACATCCCGGTCGTCCCAGCCGTCCAGCACCGCCGCCGGGTCGCCGGTCAGCAATTGTTCGGGCGTCCGTCCGCGCTCCTTCAACCACAGGGCGAAGCGGCCCCATTCCTTGGGGCCGAGCGGCTTGGCCTCGTCCGGCGCGGGCCTCCCGAAATGGGCCGTCAATAACAGGACGGCCTGGGTGTGATTGGAAATGACCATGGAATCTTCGAGAGGGTGTGTGGGTATTTTTATAGGGTGGGTGGAGCTTCAGCGGAACCCATCTTGCCGTGTCACTGCGTGGTGATGGGTTTCGCTGAAGCTCCACCCATCCTAAGCCCTATGTGCGTTCGCCGTTCAATCCCCCGCGCTGGTCGCCGCCAGCGCCACCGGAAACACCGGCCCGCTCCCCGCCCGCCGCAGCAAGGCCGCGACCACCGCCAGGGTCCAGCCGGAATCCACGATGTCGTCCACCAGCAAGACCGGCGCGCCCGCGACGACCTGGGTCTCGGCCACGCCGAACACGCCGTCGAGATTGAGGCATTGGTGAAAACGGTTGTGCTGCATCTTCTGCATGTCGTTGTCCCGGACCTTGGCGACGGCGGCGACGAAGGGCAGGCCCAATTTATCCGCCAGCCGCCGGGCGAAATCCGGCACCAGATCCGGGTGACGGCGGGACGGCACGCACGCCACCCAACGCGGCGCGGGCTGTGGACGCCAGCGCTCGGTGATGAGTTCGGCCAGCGCGTTCACCAGATCGTCGGCGAAGCGGTTGGCGTGCTTGCCGTCGGCCACCAGCCCGCCCCAGCCCGCATCGCCCCAGCGGGACAGGATGCGCCCGGTTTCCGCCCGCAGCCGGTCGGGGAGATTGCCCGAAAAGCCGTACTCGGGGAAGGCACCGGCCAGCACTTGCTTCTTGGGTTCCAGCGGCAAATCCGCCTGCCGTAGAAAGCGCGTCGCCTCAACCGCCAAGGCGCGGTCCACCGCCGGATCGACCACCGGCTTTCCCAAGCATACGGCGCATTGTCCGCAGGGCGCGGCTTCCGGGTCGTCCAGGGCGCGGCGGAGGAAGGCCATCAGACATTCACCCGCGTCGATGTAGCGCTCCACCTCCTGCCACTCTTCCTCGCGCTGGCGGGTCAGGCGGGCGATGTGGTCGTGGTCCATGGCGTATTCCACCGGGGTGCGCTGCCACAGCTTGCCTTTTTTCAGCACGGGCGCGGGGTTTTCCAGGCTCAGATGCTCCAGCACTCTGAGTATCCGGCCTTGGGAGAGATTGACGTGCTTGGTGAGTTCGGTCGGCGTGAGTCCGTCGCAATCCTCCAGCGCGTCGAGGATGTCCAGCACGTCCATCTCGTCCGGGAAAGCCGTGCGGCGGAAGAAGGCGTGGACCTCCTCGTCCTCCCGCCCCGCCAGCAGCACGCCATAAGCCCGGCCAATGGCCCGCCCAGCCCGGCCCACCTGCTGGTAATAGGCCACCACCGAGCCGGGCGCTTGATAGTGGACGACGAACCCGAGGTCCGGCTTGTCGTAGCCCATCCCCAGCGCCGAGGTCGCGACCAGCGCCTTGAGCCGCTTCTTGTTGTGCAGCAGGACGTCTTCCAGCCGCATCCGGTAGGCGTCGCTGGTCTCGAAATCGGGATGCCTCACATCGCTGTAATAGGGCCGGGCCACCACGCCATGCCGGTTCAGCCACTCGGACACCTGCTCCGCGTCGCGCTTGGTCAGCACGTAGACGATGCCGGTACCCGGAAGCTCGGGGAGGTGTTGAGCCAGCCACGCCAGCCGCGCCGCTTGGTCGGGCAAGCGCAGGGTTTGCAGGGCGAGGCTGTCCCGCACCAACGGGCCGCGCTGGATGTCGAGGGCGCCGAACTGGTTTTGAATGTCCCGCACCACCCGGCTATTGGCGGTGGCCGTGGTGCCGAGGACCGGCAGGTTCGGTGGCAGTTGCCGCAACACGTTCACGAGGCGGCGGTAGCTGGGCCGGAAGTCGTGGCCCCAGTCGGAAATGCAGTGGGCCTCGTCCACCACCAGGAGGCCCAGGCGCTGGCCGATGGGCATGAGGATGTCCTCGACGAATTCGTCGTTGGACAGCCGCTCCGGGGAGACCAGCAGCGCGTCCACTTCGCCCTGGAGGGTTTCCGCCTTGATCGCGGCCCAGTCGGCGGTGTTGGCGGAATTGATGGTCCGGGCGCGGATGCCCAGCCGTTCGGCCCCGGCGATTTGGTTGCGCATCAGGGCCAGCAAGGGCGAGATGATGAGGGTCGGCCCGGCGCCCTGGTTGCGCAGGATGCGGGCGCTGATGAAGTACACCGAGCTTTTGCCCCAGCCGGTGCGCTGCACCACCAGCAGCTTGGCGCGGCAGTTGACCAGGGCGTCGATGGCTTCCCATTGCCCCTCGCGGAAGGTGGCTTGAGGATCGTTGACGGCGGTTTTCAGTAAGGCTTCGGCTTGGTCTTTGTTCATGAGCTTCCCTCCGCCTCCCGGCTTCCTATTGGAACACAAGACTTATCTTGCACAGCTTGGGATGGCGCGCAATGGGCGACTGGTGGTTTATACGCTCGAAACAGCCACAAACTGAACTTTTTAATCCCCCCTCACCTCGACCCCCTTCGACTACGCTCAGGAGTAGGTCTCCCAGAGGGAGAGGGGCAAGATGTTCAGTTTGTGGTTGAACGCCGTATAGAGTAGCGAATACATATTCGCCGTCCCCTAGAAATTGAAATTCACATTGGTGAACCAGATATGGTTATAAAGGTCGGGGGCACCAAAGTTATTCACGTATTGCAACTGATAGCCGGTGTCCACATTAAGTTCTGGGGTTAATTTATATCCAATCCCAATATATGACCTGTTTTGGTTGACGCCCGGCTGAACCGAATGCTCACGGGGACTTGAGTTCAAGGCATTGAAATAGATGAATAGCTCATCTATGGCGATTAGGTAGACACTGGTTTCTGGAATCGTATATTGCAAGCGGAACCTGTGACGGGTCCGGTGCCCGACATCCGCGTCCGCAAAGAAACGCTGCTCAATCCGTAGCCGGTATTGGAAATTCAGGTCGGGATTGAAATTATGCACCCATTGCAACTGCTGCATCAGGTCGTGGGTGGCGTTATCAAACCCTATTGATCGGGCGCTGCTGTACTCGCCTTGCCAGGTATATCCGAGCCATACCTGTAGCTCCTTGGTCAGCTTATAGCCCAACAAAGGTCGGACGATTAGCTGACTGAATTCGGCACCGTCGTTTTTGGATCGGGGCGCCAGCTCCAGAAACGCTAGATAATTGCTGCCCCCAAAATCAGTTTGGAATGTGGTGCTGAGCCACATGGAAAAATCATCATCATCGGCCATCACCTCCATCGAGCAAGCCATAATAAAGCAGAATGACAGAATCTTTTTCATTGCGAAGACCAACTAATTTTCAAATCATGCCGATACCAAGCCGATCATAAGGGAAGCGCTTCATAGCGGATTATCGCTTGCCCCACAACCCCATGCATACCTCGTAAAATTAGACTGTGCCATGGCGGGAGAACGCGCCACAATCCAGCCCGCGGTGTGACCGGCTCCGCTCACTAGGTCGCCCGCCGCCTGAGCAATGGCAGAAAACCCAACGCAACGCCAGCAAGGCCGATCCGGATATGGTGCGCGGAACCCGATTCTAGCTATAGTTTTGGCACTCGGCCGCCCCGGCTAGCATCCACTTTTTTATCACCTCACCCAGGAGCCACTCTCGATGCCTTTGAAAATCCTGAGCGATTCACCCAGGCCGCATACCGTCCGCTTGATATTGCAGGGACAACTGGACACCCAATCCGCCTCGGAACTGGATACTTATTTGGATGAGCAGATAAGCCCGGATATGCTCATTCTGACGCTGGACCTCAACAAAGTTGATTTTGTGTCCAGCATGGGACTCCGCTCGCTGTTCCGGGCCAGGAAAACCATGCACGCCCGCAATGGGAAAATATGCTTTGCCAACCCCAGCCTCCAGGTGGCGAAGGTGTTTGAACTCGTCAAGTCACAGGATTTGATCTCAGTCTTCAAAGACGCGAAGGAGTTCGATGCCTATCTCACCTATGAACAAAAGCAAGTCGGCAAAAAGTGAGCCTGAGCGAATTCCTCCCCCCGGACGCAAGCCCCCTGTGGTTCGGCCTAGCCAATGCCCACGACACGGGCGCGGCCTTGCTGGCCCGGGCCCTCACCGTGATCCGGCCCGAGACGGGACTGGACTCCACCCCGGCGGCGGTGTTGGAAGCGGCGACCCGGGCGATGCGATTCGCGCTGCCGAACCGCCTATGCGTCACCCTATTCCACCCAGGGTTGGATGTCCTGCCCTGGCGGAAAGGGTGCGCCGGAACCGGCCACGGACTGAGGGCGGGAGAAAATGACAGCGCGGCGGCGGAGCCATCCCCGTTTCCCACGGGGTCTGAATGGCGGGCCGACGACATCATCGTGCTGACCGTGGGCGGTTTGGTGGGCGCCACAGCCACCGAAGCCAGGCCGCGCTGGGCCGGCTTGCTGCAAACCCATCCGCCGCTGAGTCCGGCTCAAGTCTTCCATGATCTCCGCCATTTCCTGCGAGAACCGGGGAAAGCCAGCCCGGAGGCGGACGCCCTGACCCTGCTGGTGATTCAGCACCAACCGCGCCGCCCGTCCCCGCCGGAACAAGCCGCTTGGCAATGGCACATCGCCATGAGCAGCGACCTGAGCCGCCTCGCCCAGGTGCGGCGGCGGTTGGCAAACATCCTGTCGGCCACCGGCCTGGGGACCGGGGTTATCCAGGACACCCAGCTTATCGTCGAGGAATTGCTGGCGAACACCATCCGCTACGGCTGCACCGCGTCGTCGCCCTGCCACATCAACATGCGCTTCCACCTGACCGCCGCCCACTTGGAGATGTGTTTCGAGGACACCGCCCCGTCCTTCAACCCATTGGTCGAAATCGCCCCGCCCGATTTGTGCGCCAACGACGAGGCCCGCGCCCTGGGTGGCTTTGGGTTTTATCTGGTGCGTAAACTGGCCGAGCGGATCGACTATGCCCACCGCGATGGGCGGAATGTGCTGACGGTGGCCTTGGCGTTGTCGGCCAAGCCCTGATCCATCCATCCCACCACTTAGGCGATTTCCAGGAAAAGACATACCTGTAGGATGGGTAGAGCGAAGCGAAACCCATCACCCTG
>NZ_JBTEKS010000238.1:0-6977 GCF_054333355.1 Methylomagnum sp.
CCTTCAGGCCACGACAATGCCGCGCCTGATCGTGGCCTGAAGGCCACTCCCACAACCGCCGGTTTCTCGACTTCTGGAACTTGTTTCTGGCCAAGTGCTTAGCTTTCGCTTTCCAATCATGGGAAACTCCCCGGCTTTCCAAGTCGGCCCGCGTTAATTATGACAAGCACGCCCCCCGTTGTTCTCTGCCTTTCCGGCCACGATCCCACCGGCGGCGCCGGAATTCAAGCGGACATCGAAACCCTGTGGCGGCTCGGCTGCTATCCCTGCACCGTCGTCACCGCCCTGACCGCCCAGGACACCCACAACGTGCGGCGGGTGATTCCGCAGGCGGCGGACGACTTCCTTGAGCAAGCGCGGCTGGTGCTGGCGGATATGAAGGTGGCGGCGGTCAAGATTGGCTTGTTGGGAAGCGTGGACATCGTCCGGGCGGTGGCGGAGATGCTCTCGGACATCGGGCGGGAAACCCCGGTGGTGCTGGACCCCATCCTGGCGGCGGGCGGCGGGCGGAATCTTTCGACCGACGGCCTGGTGGCGGACATCAAAACGCAGCTGATTCCCCGGGCCACCGTGCTGACGCCCAACACGCCGGAGGCGCGGAAGCTCACCGGGGGGGATGGTCCCGACGAATGCGCCCGCGCCCTGCTGGCGCTGGGCTGCCCGAATGTCTTGCTGACCGGCACCCACGAGGATGGTCCCGATGTGGTGAACCGCTGGTATCGCGACGAGGGCGAGCTGTCCTACCGCTGGCCGCGCTTGCCGGACACCTATCACGGCTCCGGTTGCACCCTGGCTTCCGCCGTCGCCGCCGGCCTGGCCCGTGGCCTGCCCATGGCGGACGCCATTGAGGCGGCGCAACGCTTCACCTGGGCGGCGCTGAGCCGGGGATTTCGATTGGGGGGCGGGCAGCTTCTGCCTAATCGGCTTGACCATGGATTTGGGCGCGAATGATTCCCGAATCCCGTCAGGCACGAATGCCGTGGGAGCGGGCTTTAGCCCGCGACCCTGCCGCGCTAGCGCGTGGGCTAGAGCATTTTTATTTTGGGTTTCCGGCGTTCACGTAGGCCGACTGGGTTTTCAAAACCGAGTCGGCCTTTCTCGCTGCCGTACACTCATGTTGGAAACGCTCTAACCCGGCTTCTCCGCCAGGAAATCAAGCTGATGGACCACCAAGCCAAGCCGGGAATCGTTAACATCCCGCAGCCGCGCCCGATACCAAGCTTCCAATTCCTCCTCAACGAACTGGCCGGACTGCGCGGCCTCGTTGCGCATCAATTCCAACAACTCGGTCAGGCACACGGATTCCCGGTCGCGGTAGCGGCGGCTCTCTGGGGTGAGGTTCCAATCGGAGCTGCCGTAGGCCAGCACCTCCAGGCCGGTTTCCAACAGCGCCGCGTGCAGCCGCCGACCCGAGCGGGCGCCGCCGCCGGATTGGTCCCAGACCCGCCGCCGTTCCATGGCCGCGTCGAAGGCGGCGAAAACGCGGTCCTCCAGCGCTTGATCGCGATAAATCGGCAATAAAGACGTTCCCCCGTCATAATTGAGCGTGGCGTAGAACACGCCACGGGGCTTGAGCCAGCCGGAAATCCGCCCGGCCATGGCCTGGGGCGGCAGCAGATTCATCACGGCGTGGGCGATGACGGCATCGTAATGGCCGAGTCGGCCATGCTCGAAATGCTCCAAATCCGCCATAATGAACTCCACCGCCACCTGCCGCTTGCCTTGCCTGGCCTTAATCGCGCCGGGCGAGGCCGTCACCTTGAAGCCCCTCGCGCCCAGCATGGCCACGGTGCGGCGGTGGGCCAACTCCAGCAGCGCTTGATCGCGGTCCACGGCGGTGATTTCCAGCCGGGCCTTGAGGTCGGCATTGAGCAGGCGCCAGATGGAGGCGCCCGTCCCGGTGCCAATATCGAGACAGGCGAGCGCGGCGCGGTCACGCAGCGCGGCGAAGAAGGCCGACTTGACGGCGGGACTGAGGCTGCGCTCATCGAGCGCGAATTTGATGTCCAGATAGTCGCGGAGAGTCACTGACATTGTTTAGCAGCTTCCAGGGTTAAAGGAGGTGTCCCGAATCCGCCGAATTGAATCCAGGTCCATTTTTTTATAAGGTTCAGAAATTTATACATTTGCCAAAGGTGATTTATGCGCGTTTCCGAGTTGATGCACACTAAAGTCTTTACTGTCGAGGAGGATGCCCTGATTGAGCGGGTGTTCTTCTTGATGCACTACGAAAAAATCCGCCATGTTCCGGTCATCAACAGGAAGAGCGAAGTGATTGGCATCGTGTCTGACCGTGATCTTTACAAGGCGTTGGGGCCGAAGACCAATTCGAACGTGATCGAGGAAAGCAATGACAAGGCTTCTCTACACGTAGTGCCTCAAAAGGTGAGACACATCATGCACCGGGCCGTCGTAACCATCAACCCGAACGAGTACGCCACCGACGCAGCCGCCATCATGGCGAAGCATCGAATCGGCGCATTGCCCGTGGTGAAAGACGGGAAGTTGGCGGGAATCATCACTGCAACGGATTTGCTACGCTTCTTCAGCAGGCACAAATCGTCCGAGCATGACGCGGCGGCGGAGCAGGCCAGCGCCTAAATAATTTCGGGGGCTGAAAAAGCAAAAAACCGACTCGGCTTCAAAAGCCGAGTCGGTTTATTTCTAGGGGCGGCGGGACAGTCCCGCCGCTGTCAGGGATATTCGAAGATGACTTGCAAGGCGCCGCTTTGCTTGTCGGCCACCAGCTCGAAAGCCTCTTGGCAGGCGCTCAGGGGGAAGCGGTGGGTGATGAGCCGCTCCGGCGCGATGCGGTCCAGCCATTCCCACGCCAGCTTCAAGCGCCGCTCCTTGGTCCAGCGGCCCGACAAGCCCGGGGCGAGCGTGCCGACCTGGCTGGCGATGAGCCGGATGCGCCGCTTATGGAAGTGGCCGCCCAGGTCGATCAGGCCGGCATTCCGCCCATACCACGAACCCACCACGATGCGGCCATCGTAGCCGGTCAGGCTGATGGCCTGATTCAACGCCTCGATCTGGCCCGAGACCTCAATCACCACATCCAGCCCGTTGTGGTCGCCGAAGAACAGGCAATCCTCCAGCACCGCCAACTCGCGGCCCTTGGCAGGGTCAACCGCCAGCGCCGCGCCCAATTGCTGGGAGCGCTCCCGGCGTGGGGCCACCGGGTCGGCGGTAATCAACTCGGCCAGCGGAAACTGGCTCAGCACCGCCGTCGTCAACAAGCCCACCACGCCCTGCCCAAACACCATGGCCCGTTCGCCCGCCAAGGGCGCCGCGTCCAGCACCAGCCCCAGCGCGGCCTCCATGTTGGCGAGGAACAAGGCGCGTTCCGCCGACATCCCCGAGGGCAGGCGGCGGCAATCCCGCTTGTCGAGGACGACGCGGCCTTGGTGCGGATGCAGCGCGAAAACCCGCTGCCCCACCCAGTCCCGGTCTTCCCGGCCGCCCGCCTCGACCACTTCGCCCACCAGGGCGTAGCCGTATTTGAACGGATAGCGGAACTCGCTGCCGACCCCGGGCGGGGCGTCCTCCTGCCCCCAGCCTTCGGGCATCCGCCCCTGGAAAATCAGTGATTCCGTGCCGGGACTGATGGCCGAGCAATGGGCCTCGATCCGTAATTCGCCGGGCCGCAGGGTAGGCACCTCGGCGTCCCGCGCCGTCACCATGTGGGGGGCCGTGTGAAAAATCGCCTGGGTTCGCGTACTCACGGGTAGCTCACCGGGCCGTGGGCGATCAGGTCGGAGCCAAGGGTCCGGTACTGGCAATCGGTGAGGCGCAGGGACGGCGACCCGCTTGAGCCAGCAATGGCCCGGAGTCCGCCAAGAATTTGGGGGGTGATGGTAATGACGCAGTAGTTCACGAGTTGTTGCTTTAAAAAAGTGTGAATGATGGGGGGACCGCCTTCCACCATGAGAATGCGTAAGTCCCGGTCGCGTAAGGTCCGCAGAATTTCCCCGAGGTCCGGGCCAGCGGCGGCGTCCGCGTTCACCTGGAGGATTTCGGCGCCTGCGGCGACCAACTTTTCCCGCCGGGCCGGGTCGGCTTGGGCGGTGACGGCGATGAGCGGTGGCCGCTTCGCCTCCGCGAGTGCGCGGCACTCGGGCGGCGTCTGCGCCAGCGGATCCAAAATGACCAGACGGGGGTCTTCGCCCTCGCAATAACGCACGTTGAGTCTGGGGTCGTCCGCCAGGAGTGTTTCCACCCCCACCAGCAGGGCGTCGTGGTGTGACCTTAGGTAATGGGTCAGCACCAAGGACTGCTTGGATTCCGGCGCTAGGGACGCCTGCGGGCCGGTGGCGATGCCGCCATCCAAGCTCTGGGTGTAGGTCAGAGTGACGAACGATCCGCCCTCCGGCGCGGTGCGGGCCATGGACAATTGGTCCAGCAGCGGCTCGATGAAGGCCAGATCGTGATGCTCCGGGGTGCGCTCGCGGAAGGTGAGCAGATGGGCCATCTTCTCCGCCTTGGAGCGCAGATAGTCGAGGTTGTCCGCGTGCTGGCCCACCTCGATGGGAATCCGCGCCTCGACCGCGATGCCGTGTCCTTTCAGCTCGTCGACCTTGTGGGGATTGTTGGTGATGAGGTGAATGGAGTCTACGCCCAAGTCCCGGAGGATGCGGGCGGCGATGCCATAGTCCCGCTCGTCGGGCTGATGCCCCAAGCGGATGTTCGCCTCCACCGTGTCCATGCCCTGATCCTGGAGGTTGTAGGCCTCCATCTTCTTGCGGAGGCCAATACCGCGACCCTCCTGCCGCAGATACACCAGCACGCCGAAATTGGCCCGCCCCAGGTATTGCAGCGTGTGCCGGAGCTGGTCGCCGCAGTCGCAGCGCCGCGAGCCGAACACATCGCCCGTCAGGCACTCCGAATGCACCCGCACCGGCACGCCGACCTTGCCGGCCACGTCGCCGATGACCAGGGCCAGATGCTCCTTGCCATGTTCGGAGTAAAGATAAAGGGTGAATTCGCCGTAGCCGGTGGGAATTCGGGTTTTAACCAGATTTTTGATCACAGAAGCCTTGTTGACCACTGTCCGCATTGCTAAATGGCGACAGTATAACTAGAAATGCCCCTACTTCGCCCGGTGGATGTGGGCGCGGGCACCATGCAGGTCGGACTTTAGTCCGACATCTTCCGCCCCGTTCAGCTTTGGATCGGGTTAAAACCCGACCTACGTTGCACTGCTTTCCATGTATTCAATTCGCAATTGCGCATTGCGCACATCCCGGAATTCATTCACTTCCAAGCGATAAGCGGCCCGCACCGTCCGGCACTCCAGCCAGTTCGACGGCTCGGCGACGCCGAAGACGATGGCGTCAATGTCCGGCCCGCCGCCCGCCGGGCGCAGCACCAGCTTCAGATGCCGCTCGTTAAGCACCCGCCGTTGCGCTATTTCAAACTCACCATCAAACAGCGGTTCCGGGAAACCATGCCCCCACGGTCCCGCCTGCTGTAATTGCTCGGCCATGGCGAGGCCCAATTCATCACCCGCCAAGGGGCCGTCGGTCTGCACGGCGTGTTCCAGGTCCGCCGCGCTCAGGCGGCTGGCGGCTTCCTGCTCGAACAACTCGGCGAACCGGGGCAAATCATCTCGATTCAGGCTCAAACCCGCCGCCATGGCGTGACCGCCGAACTGGCGGATGAGGCGCGGATGGCGGGTGTTGATGTCGCTCAGCACGTCGCGGATGTGAATGCCCTGGATGGAGCGCACCGAGCCCTTCACCAAGCCATCCCCCGCCGGGGCGAACACCACCGTGGGCCGGTGGGCCAAGTCCTTGACGCGGGACGCCACCAAGCCAATCACGCCCTGGTGCCAACTTTCGTCGAACAGGCACAGGGCCGACTTGCCCGCCATGGGCACGTCCAGCGTGTCCAGATGGGCCAGCGCCTCCTGCTTCATCTGGTCCTCCAGCTCCCGCCGGTCGCGGTTCAATTCGTCCAAATGCGCCGCCATGGCCTGGGCTTGGTCCGGCTGGTTGGTGAGCAGGCATTCAATCCCCAGGCTCATGTCATCCAACCGACCCGCCGCGTTGAGCCTCGGCCCGACGGTGAAGCCCAAATCGGTCGCCGTGGCTTGGCGCGGTTTGCGGCCCGCCACGGCCAGCAGCGCCAAAATGCCCGGATGGGCCTGCTCCGCCCGGATGCGCCGCAAGCCCTGATGAACCAGGATGCGGTTGACATGGTCCAGCGGCACCACGTCGGCGATGGTGCCGAGGGCCACCAAGTCCAGCAGTTGGGCCAGATTGGGTTCCGCCCCGCCCGCCCGCCCGAAATGGCCCGCGCCGCGCAGCCGTTGGCGCAGGGCCATCAGCACGTAAAACATCACGCCCACCCCCGCCAGCGCCTTGCTGGGAAACGCCTCGCCGGGCAGGTTCGGATTCACCAGGGCGTCCGCCTCGGGCAGCACCGCGCCGGGCATGTGATGGTCGGTAATCAACAGGCTCATGCCCCGCTGTTTCGCCGCCGCCGCGCCTTCCAGGGCGGAAATGCCGTTGTCCACGGTGAGCAGAATATCGGGCCTCCGCTCCGCCGCCAGGGCGACGATTTCCGGCGTCAGCCCATAACCGTACTCGAAGCGGTTGGGCACCAGATACGACACCCGCCGCAGGCCCAAGGCCCGCAAGCCCCGCACCGCCACGGCGCAGGCGGTGGCCCCGTCGGCGTCGTAATCGCCGATGACGAGCAGGCTCTGGTTTCGGGCGATGGCGTCCGCCAGCCGGTCGGCCATGGCGTCCATGCCGGACAGCAGGGAAGGCTGGGGCAGTCGGTTCAGCGATAGGTCCAGTTCCGTCGCCGCGCTGACCCGCCGCGAGGCGTAAAGGCGGCGGAGCAGCGGCGGGAGGTGAGCCAATCCGGCCTCAGAAAGCGCGGCGGATGGACGGCGGACGATTTTCTTTTTGACCGGATGATGGAGCATGGTGAGCCGGGTGATGAAAAAAGAAGTGGGAGTGGGCTTCAGC